>NZ_JBHVQU010000290.1:0-4167 GCF_042886655.1 Peribacillus sp. NPDC058002
GCATAAATCCATATTTCTCCCTAAAAAAGCATTAATGCAGTTTACTAGTGAAAAAATCAGCCTCTTTTCAACCTCGCTAAGGGTACTATACCTCGAATTAAAGATGTTGAATTTTAAGTATATTACGAATAAATCAAAAAATCAATAAACCGATGAGTACTTTTTCACAAGATAGTATTTATTCGCTAATCAATTCGATCTAGATACTAGGTAAATAGGAATGATAAGTAAAAAGACTGCCGACTTGCAGTATTTTTCCAAACACATTTATACCAGTATTCATATAAGTTCGCTCGTCTACTCTTTTCTAAATATTCTAATAACTCAAGCCAGGTCGGTTGCTAAGGCCACGTTCCTAGCAAACCATTTACTAACAAACATTAAACTTTAGTAGAATAACATTTTTTCTCAAAATAATATTCAGGTCTTTTCAATCACACCCCAAATAATGGATAATGACTATGTAGGAATAGAGATATTCTTTCAGTTCCTCACCTATAAGTACGCGTCAAATCCAATGATAATGACCCTTCTTCATTTATGATTAAATAAATATAATGACACGAAAAGCAAACAAATGCCTGTCACCTTTTTCACATCCAATGGGATCCGTACGCCTCCAAATAAACCGAAATGGTCAATGACTGCCCCAATCAGTATCTGGCCTGCGATAACCCCGGCCAATGCTGGTGCCACTCCAATCTGAGGGACGACCAATACCATCACAATGACATAAATAGCCCCTAAGAGTCCGCCTATCAATTGCCATTTTGGAACAGAAGCGATGGCAGATATGTTTCCATTTCCCGCGAACAAAACAATAAATAATAAAGCGAGTGTCCCGATTCCAAAAGATATGAAAGAGGCTTCAATGACTCCCACTTTTTTCCCTAGCCCACCATTGATTTGACCTTGTATGGCAATGGTGATCCCGCCTAGGACCGCAAGCAACGGAAATAATATCTTCACAATGATTTTGCTCCTTTTTATGTCCATCCGGACTGATTAATGAATCTTTATTCTAATTTTAACATGAAAAATATGTATATTGTCCTTTAGTGATATAAATTGATTCTAGCGGGAGAGAAATCACACAAATAAAAACTGGCCCTATTGGCCAGCTGCAATGTTCTACTACTAAACTATAATCTATTTGATTCCTGAATAATTTGTTGTCTTAACTGGCAATACTCTGAGCTTAACAAGGAAAATACCAGTGCATCATGCGATTTAGCCCGAAGAAATAGATAACTTCGAAGGGTGCCTTCCTCTTTAAATCCAAATTTCTTCAATAGGTTTCTGGATGCAATATTATCCTTGAAAGTTAATGCCGCAATTCTGTTTAGTCCCAATTCTTCAAAGCAATACCGCAATACTTCGTTAACGGCTTCAGACGTAAAATGATTCCTCCAATATTCGGGATGGATTTCATATCCTATTTCGGCCCGTTTGTTCGCAAGGCTCAATTGGTTCAGGCCAACAGTTCCGATGAATTTGCCTGAATCCTTTAAAATGACTCCCCACCGCAGCCCACGTTTGTTTATATAAGCACTTTTAAACGAGTCGATTAAGCGGCGGGCATCTTCAACTCGGGTTAAACTTTCTATTCCATCATATTTGGTCACTTCATCTTTAGAGAGAATTTCAAACAGACTCTCAGCATGATGGTGACCTATTTCGATTAAACGCAGCCTTTCTGTGTCCAATTCCTTTAACCACATCGAAGTATCCCCCCGGTATATTCAGCTGTCTACTTTATTCTATTCTTGAAGAGAAGATACCTGTCTTAGTGGACAATACTTTTTGAAAAATTCCTTTCCTTAACATACAATGCCGAGTCCTCATGCCCTCCCCTTGTAATCAAATCCCTGATGATTTGGGAGAGGATGACACTATAAACCGTCCCATTACCGCCATAACCTAATAAGAAATAACAATTAGGATGGTTAGGATATATTCCTATTGTCGGTAAACCATCATGGGTCTCACCAAAAAAAGCTCCCCAATAATAATCAGCCCTGACCCGATTCTCTAATTCTGGAAACAAATTGATAAGCTGCTTCAATAATTTATCTCTTTTGTTCAAAATCATTGAATCCCTCTTCTCCAGATAATCGATAGATTCATCAAGACCTCCAATGATAATTCGGTTGTCAGGAGTTTTTCTTGTATATAAATAAGGCCGTGCCGTTTCCCAGATCATCATATTATCATGCCATTTAGCTCGATCGGCTATTTGATTTGTTGTGATGGCATATGAACTGAGGATCACTGCATTTTTATCCTTCACTTCTTCTTGGGCTTCATACCCAGTTGCGAAGATGACCGCCTGTGCATGTATCGTGTGTCCGGTTTCGGTAAATAACTGGGTTTGATTCTCTTTTAATATCTTCCCATTGATTTTCGTTTTTGAATAGACACGTACGCCTTTCGAAAATGCCTTTTCAATCAATAAATGAGCATGTTTATAAGGATTGATTTCGGCATCATTACCTGTAACCAGCGCTCCTTCTTTTGAAAACGAAAATTTACGGCCAAGTTCTTTTTCAGTATAATATTCAACAGGGAAATTACGGGATTTAAGATTACTATATTCTTCTTTAAGCTTGGAAACATCCTCTGGATTGGATGCATAGTACAAGCTTTTTCTAATTTTAAAATCCGGATTTTCCTTTAAACTTGGAACAACCTCTTTCTCAAGGGTCCGAATGGCGTCCAAACAAAGCTGAACATGTCGTGTCCCCGCTTCTTCTCCAAAACTATGGATGAGGGAAGTTAATGTTTTATCATTTGAATACTGTAAAAGTCCAGTATTCGCAAGCGTACTTCCTTCACTTATATCCCGTTTATCGATAAGGACGACATTCAGACCCGTCTCTGCCAAAAAATAGGCACAGTGCGCCCCAGATGAACCACTCCCTACTATACAAACATCACATGAAAGATCCTCTTCCAAAATTGGATATTTTCTAGCTTCAAATGTATCTTTCCAAAACATTTTCCCTGCCTTTAAATCCATACAAGCTCCACCCTTAGGATAATTTATTAGTTCCATATAACTATATCGTTTTGATGCTATTATTATTTACCCTGACAAACATGGCCTGCAAACGTAAAATGATTCTTTTTCTACATGAAATAATTCTTCCAATTTATCAAAAAGCCCTATGATTTTGGTTACTCTTAACACACTTCCGGGTTATATGGACCCTTAACATCAGCTTCCCATTCGATACCTTTTTCCCATTCCAGTAAGGAATGTTAATGAGCTAATTTTACACAAAACTATTTTTATAGCATACTATACTTCCAATCCAGATATTCTACTAGGAGGAATCAAAATGAAGAAAATCATCCTTTTATCAGCACTGTCGCTATCCCTATTAGCTCCAAAAGTTGCTCTGGGTGCCAATACTTACGAGGTGGCAAAAGGAGATACCTTAACGAAAATCGCTACTGAATATGATGTCAGCATTGACGAATTACTTAAAACGAACTCTGCTATAAACGATGCAAACCAAATTCGAATCGGACAAATCATAAATCTTCCCGCTACCAACACCACAGTTAATCGAGAAGAAAGTCAATCAGTTGAACAGCAGGTCCTTAGTTTAGTGAACGAAGAACGGTTAAAACGGGGCCTCCCTTCCCTTAAAATGGATACATCCATTTCTCACGTAGCAATTCTGAAATCCGAGGATATGCGAGATAGTAATTATTTCAATCATACAAGCCCCAGATATGGATCGCCTTTCGAAATGATGAAATCCTTTGGGATCAGTTACAAGTACGCAGGGGAAAATATCGCAGCAGGTCAACCTAGTGCGGATGCTGTCATGAAATCATGGATGAACAGCCCTGGACATAAGGCCAATATTCTGAACAAGAACTATACACATATTGGAATTGGGCATGTGACAGGAGGGAAATACACCCACTATTGGACCCAGCAATTCATTGGAAATTAAAAACGTTAGAGGCGGCAGATTGCCGCCTCCTTTTTTTATCCTTATATTCCAAATCTAAAACTTGCTATTATCCTTTATTAGAAACTCCAAGCAAAACATGCGGGAACCTTTCACTTTATTTAGAAAAGAAGTCTTGCAGTTTTCACTTCAAAAAAATGTCATTCCAGAACATATGTAAAGTAGTTATATCATACTATCT
>NZ_JBHVQU010000291.1:0-4124 GCF_042886655.1 Peribacillus sp. NPDC058002
GAAAGAAGGTAAGTAAACAAACATACATGAATTAGATGTATGTGTGGAAATATTATTTATTAAATCTGGACTATTTTTCATTTCTTCAATTTTTAAACCAATTTCGAAATGGGTTTTAAACTTATTCAAGTCTACATTGATTTCCTCCGAATAAGTGAGTAATTATTTGATAAATTGAATAAGTTCTCACTTATAGGCCTGGACCGTATGGATGGACTTTTTATGCATACCTGTATTTCTCACTTTTAATAATCCCACAATCCATAAGATTAAGTCTATACGTATTATAGATGAATTACGTTACTTTTCTATTTCTAAATAAACAGCCACAAAAAAGAGAAAAAAACTCTAATGTCATGAGAAGAGTTCCTTTCTTGATGCTCTCCAAACACATCTGATTTCCACAAATGGATCGCATAGACTTTCTTTAGGGGGCGAACTGTTTAGTTGACGGGGTCCAAGCCCCACGGGCAGGAACGTTCTATCCCGGCTACCGTTATCATATATCGATATAAAAATTGTTCAACCAGATATAACTGGCTGACCTTACCTACACTTCTTAACAATGCTTCCTTAATTCCCCTTAATGCCCTCATAATTGTGTTCTTAAGCATATGAAGTAATGATGTGAGCTGGATTGCAGGGGTTAGGATCACCTTGTTTTCCTCATCTAGTAGTTGGTCTAGAGCGACATTCAAAATGGGTTCTTGCAAGTGAAGATCTTTATTCCAATTGCTACTAAGATTTTTTATTAAAATACATATCTTCTTTTCATGTGTAGTTTACCTAGGTAACTCTCCCTTATTGTTATTCGCATTTGATAAGTGTATAAGATTTGTTTGCTATACCCATATTAAAATTATTGAATTTACTTTTCCCCAGAGCAATATCAAAGGGAGGTTAAATTTCCAATGCGGAAAACAGATTCAGCTTTTCAAAAAAGCGAGCTTGCCAAGCTATTAACAGCGTGCGGAGAGTCAGCAGACTTTCTTACTTTCAGGCTTCATGAAAACTCTCCCTTTTTCATTGCCTATTTTAAAACTTTAGTTAAACCAGAGATTATTCACCACGATATTCTCCCTACAGTTAAAGAAGATGAGCTTTATACTTTAGGAGAAATAAAAGAAAAGCTATCAATCGAGAATCTTTCTATTACAGACAATATATCGGATATTCAAGATAAATTAATGACCGGAAATTTGATTTTTTACAAAAAAGAAGGGCAGCCTGTCTGCCTGCCTGTTCCGGCACTAGCCGTCGAAAAGCGGCAAGTAGCCACTCCGGAAACGGAATACTCAGTGGTTGGGCCGAAGGAAGCTTTTGTTGAATCACTCGATACAAATTTAAATCTCGTGCGTAAACGCCTGCCGATTCTCGAGCTGCAGGTAAAAGAACTGATGGTCGGAAAGTTATCAAAAACCCGGGTCGCGGTCGTCTACGTGAATGGAATCGCTGACCCGGAAAACGTGAATATGGTCATTCAGCGGATTCAAGGGATTGAATACGATGAAGTTGCCGACAGTTCGTTTCTCAGCCAAATGATCACCGATAATAAAAACTCGCCATTCCCACAGTTACTCGACACAGAGAGGCCTGATCGGCTTGCCGCAGTCCTAGCTGAAGGGAAAGTCGCCATCTTTTCGGACGGATCGCCCACTGCAATATCAGGTCCCGTATCATTAGTTACATATTTCGCGGCATTTGAGGACTATCTTTCCATTTGGAATGTCGCATCCGCTTTCCGGCTTCTCCGGCTCTTTGCGGTTATTTTCTCTGTTTTAGCCTCATCTACTTATGTAGCCGTTTTAACTTATCATTATGAAATGATCCCCCGGGATGTCCTGAGCTTGCTGATTACATCAAGGGGCAGTATTCCATTTCCACCCTTTTTGGAAGCTATTCTCCTTGAATTGGCGATTGAGCTTTTGCGGGAGGCAGGCGCTCGGCTGCCGACAAAGATTGGCCAAACGATTGGGATTGTAGGCGGGATTGTGCTCGGAACAGCGGCTGTTCAAGCAGGTTTGACAAGTAATGTACTTCTTATTGTCGTGGCCACAGGCGCGCTTGCTTCTTTCACTACTCCTATCTACCAGCTCAGCAACGCGATCCGCTTGATTCGCTTTCCTTTTATCCTGCTTGCCCAGCTGCTAGGCCTTGTCGGTGTCGCCGTCTGCTTTGCTTTTCTTATGTCTCATTTATTAAAGTTGACCTCTCTTGGTCGTCCTTTTCTTGAGCCGCTCTATCCTTTGCGCGTGGAGGATTTCAAAGACTCTATTATTCGGCTGCCGTTCAGCAAGCAAGCACTACGTCCCCTCCAAATAAGAGCAAAAGACCGTGAGAGATTTCAGCAGGAGGCTTCGCAAAAAAAAGAATGGGATATTGATGACTAATTTGCATATGGAGGTGCTGTATGCTGCCCTTACCGCCGGAGAGCCGGAAAGTCTCTCCTTTCTTTGTTTTTTATCTTATTGTCGCGGGGCAATTTGGCTTGAGCGTTTTCAGCTTTCAACGGTATATTGTTAAAGTCGTGGGCAATGATGCCTGGATTGCTGTTATTATCGCCGGTCTCTCGATCCATATTGTCTTGTGGATGATTTATCAAATATTAAATAAAGGAACGAATGATATTACTGTTATCCACAAGGAACTGTTTGGAAAAGGGCTTGGAGGGCTCTTCAGTTTGGCTTTGATTGTTTATTTGCTGACTTTGGCTGTCTCTGTGTTCCGTAATTATATCGAATTGATTCAAGTCTGGATCTTTCCTCAATTGGAAACATGGTATATGGCCCTGATTGTCTCTTCGCTCGTTTATGTGTATGTAATCGGAGGCTTTCGAGTCGTTGTTGGGATTTGCTTCCTAAGTTTCATCTTAACGACTCCTATATTTTTTATAATGTTAGAGTTCCCTTTACGGCACGTGCATTTTTCTCATCTTTTGCCTATTTTGGATCATACCGCAGTTGAGTTCTTATCCGCCTCTAAAAAGATGACGTATAGTTTAACGGGATTTGAAACACTTTTTTTCTTTTATCCTTTTATAAAAGATGCTCCACGCTCGCAAAAGTGGGTACATTATGGAGCGGCGTTCAGTACTTTTAGTTATTTAGTAATAATGATCGTTTCCCTTATGTACTTTACTAAGGCTCAATTACTTGAGTCGATTTGGCCGACATTAACTTTTTGGAAAATTGCTGATTTTCCTTTTCTTGAAAGGTTTGAGTTTATGGGGCTTTCCCTTTGGCTGTTTAACGTACTTAATAGTGTTTGTTTGCTTATTTGGGCCGGCACGAGAGGACTGAAGCAGCTGTTTAGCGTGAAGCAAAAACATAGCCTTATTGTAGTACTCATCATGACAGCTGTGGCGGCTGTTCTCTTGAAAACCCGCGAGCAGATCGAGCAGCTAAATACAATAATTGGCTTCGTGAGTCTTTACGTCATTTATGCCTACATTCCATTTCTCTTCTTTTTCCAAATGATTAAAAGTAAAATGAGGCGAACGACATGAAAAAGTACCTCTTTTGGATCATCTTTACGCTCATCTTGCTGTTTAATTATTCCATTGAAACAAAGATACTTGAAGATATCCAGCACGTTTCCGCCATTGGTTATGACTATGTGGACGGGGAACGGATGAAGGGAACAGCCGCCGCTCCTTTTTATCCTGCGGGGATAGATGTTAAGCCGCTCAATGCCTTCTTTACGGGGGTCGGACATACCATTCTAGACATCTTACAACAGCAGCAGATGGAGGCCCAAAGAAAGCTCGCCACGGGACGTTTGCAAAATTTTTTGATTAGTAAAGAGCTGGCAAAACACGGAATCGCCGAGCTTACTGATCCGCTTGGACGCTCTACCGATATTGGCAGAGATGTTTACATGGCGGTCGTGGACGGCAGCGTAGAGGAGCTGTTAACTTTTGATTATCCTAATGCGCCAACATCTGCTGAATATCTTTCCGATTTCATGGAGAGAAATCTGAAAGATATTGTTCCTCAGCCAACTGTTCATGCTTTCCTGAATCAATATGACGGGTTCGAACAAGATCCTTTTCTACCTATTATCGGGAAAAAAGACGATCATATTCAATATAAGGGTCTCGCTCTTTTTAAGGATAATCTCTACGT
>NZ_JBHVQU010000292.1:0-4120 GCF_042886655.1 Peribacillus sp. NPDC058002
GTCCTTGCCAGTTCAGTATTCAGAGCGAATTTAATCAAAAGTATGCTTAATTTCGTTAGGGAGAAAGGATATGGGGGTGTCAGTATGGACATCGAATTCATCCCACCTGCCAGGCGTTCCGATTATGTGCTTTTTTTAAAAGAATTAAAGGAGGGGTTGAAGGAACTGATCCTGCATGTGAACGTACATGCAAAAACAGCGGATAATCCAGATAATCGAATTGTAGGCGGGCATGATTATCGGGGGATCGGAGAGGCAGCCGACCTTGTTGCCGTGATGACCATTGACTATGGATATCCAACTGGCCCGCCTGAACCCATTTCCCCACTTTGGTGGATGGGCGAAGTTCTTCGCTATGCTTTGTCGACTATACCTGAGTATAAACTGCAGTCGGCATTTCCTATGTATGGCTATGATTGGATAATTCCAAGCCACGAGACTAAGGCTTTATCAGCTCAAAATGCCCAAAATCTTGCCATTGCAACTGGCTCTGAAATAACTTTTGACACTTCAGCGGTTTCCCCTACCTATTCTTATCGAAGAGAGAATTCGAATCATGTCGTTTGGTTTGAAGATATTCGATCAATAAGCGCAAAATATGAAATGATTGATGCATATGAACTGATAGGTGCTACTTATTGGCAGATCGGTTTGGAATTTCCGCAGAATTGGGAGTTTATGGATAATAATATCTGGATTATCAAATAGAATGAATGGGTGCCAAGTGGTGAAAAGAAGTTTTAGATATTTTTTTCCTTGTTTGGTTGTGCAGCTTTAATCAGGGGCAAGCCAATCACACCGAGCAAGATTTTAAAGAGAGACAATATGGTTCGAGGAGTCTTGAACCATAAAAAAGGAGCCATGGAAAAACCAAGGTTCCTTTTTTATGTTAAATCGAAAGAAAAGCATCATCTAGGAATGTTAGAAGGCTGACTTGACAGTGATGGATCACATTTTTTTCCTTGTAATTCCTTCCTTTTAAACGTTGCATAAAGAAAGGCAAGGAATATCAGGGTGGAAGAAAATTGGAATGTTGTTTTGACACTGTATGTTTCCGTTATATAGCCTAATAGTAAGACAGAGCCGGCAAATGTAAGATTGATGACCGCTCCCCAAACGGCATAAATTTTTGCAAGAGTCTTTTCCGTTGCATGGTCTTGGAATAGCTTGGTGTAAATCACTTCCCTGATTTGTTCCGGGAGACCGTACAGGCATGCCAGCAGCAAAGCCAAAGCTGGAATACTGGTAGTTCCAAAAAGCAAAATCAGCAGTGAACTTAAAAATAGCCCGAGAATGATGAAGAAACCAATATATTTTTCTAGTAACTTGGCAAAACGGATGACGATCAATCCACTGAAAATCATGCCGACAAAGTAGCTTGTGTTGATGTATCCCCACCACTCCTCACCAAGTTGCAGGTTCTGTTCTACATATAAATAAATAATGGCAGCCACCCACACGCTTGAAGCTAAAGTAGTTATAAAATCAATGGAAATGAGTGTACGGATAGTTGGGATTTGGTGAATCGCAACCCATCCGGATTTAATGGAACCCCAGTTTGTCGGAGCAACAGAATCCGTCGTTTGCCCAGAGATTTCGATTCTAACTGTATAGATCGTTGAAACGGCAAAAAGCATGACAGCAAGCCAAATGATGAAGCTGCTGTTGGTGCTTATCAATAAGACGGAGCCTAGTGGCCATCCTGCTACAAAGATGGTCTGGGTGATCACATTCAAGAAACCATTCGCTTTCATCCGTTCATCTTTTGGAACCAATTGAGGAACCAAAGCTGCGCTGACCGGCGCTGCGACTCCATCCAATAATGAAATCAAGGCGATAAAGAAAATGACGGCAACGGAAAAACCATGATTGAAAATTGTTATATAGATTCCTAGGCAAACGAGTAAGATAGTTTTCCACCATTGAGATTGTACAAGAATTCTTTTTAAAGGAAACCTGTCGATGACAAGGGGGGCAAGTAAACTGCTGAAAAACCTAAAAATCGTTGTAGTGAACGGAAGCAAACTCAAATAAAAAGCAGATCCCGTCAAGGTATATAATAGTGAAATCAACCCGACTACATAAAATATATCCCCTAGATTTGCAAACGCCTGACCTATCCAAAGGCATCGAAACGATGTATTTTTCATGAATACCATCCTTTTAAGAAACTAAAATCATGGATATTTAAAATGGTTATCTTTTTTACACTGGATTCACTCCCTAATTTAATAGATTGCATGAGCCGGGTTGGGCTGTTTTATAAGATGATTTTACCATAATATGAAAATGGGGGTTATGAAATGCTTGCTGAATATTGAATATGGAATTATACTCCTTAATATATGTAGAAAAGGAGAAAAATTTGATGATTCGACGTTTTGCTTCATATTACCTCCCGCATAAGCGGTTATTCATTATTGATTTCTTCAGTGCTGTGGTGGTGGCTGTACTTGAACTTGCATTTCCGCTAGCCGTTCAGTGGTTTATAGATACACTGCTGCCTGGCGACGATTGGTCTGCAATTGTTTCGGTAAGTGCCGGATTGTTCCTCCTTTATATCATTAGTACCTTCCTACAGTTCATCGTAGGGTATTGGGGTCACAAATTGGGTATCAATATTGAGACTGATATGCGTGAGGAATTATTTGAGCATGTGCAAAAACAATCTTTTCGTTTTTTTGATAACACGAAAACCGGCCATATCATGAGCCGCATAACTAATGATCTGTTCGATATTGGTGAACTTGCTCACCATGGTCCCGAAGATTTATTCATTGCCTTCATGACTTTTATAGGTGCATTTTGGATTATGTTGACGATCAATGTGAAATTGGCACTCATATCGGTTTGTATCTTACCGTTCCTCGTTTTATTAATTGTCATAAGTAACTTAAAGATGAATAAAGCCTGGAAGAAAATGTATACAGAAGTTGCAGATGTAAATGCCCGTGTGGAAGATAGCGTCTCAGGGGTGAGGGTTGTCCAATCCTTTACTAATGAAACATATGAAATGAAAAGATTTTCTACTAATAATCGCAGATTCCGTAAAGCGAAACTTCTTGGATATAAGGTAATGTCCTTTAGCTTATCAGGCATTTACATGATGACGAGATTTATGACCCTGGCCGTGTTGGTGATAGGAGCTTGGCTAACATTTCATGGGCAGCTCTCTTATGGTGAACTGGTTGCATTCGTCTTATACGTTAACGTATTATTTAAACCGATCGACAAAATCAGTGCGTTGATGGAACTCTATCCAAAAGGGATGGCCGGCTTTAAGCGTTTTACGGAACTTCTGGATGTCGCGCCTGATGTCGTGGATAAGAAGGATGCAATAGAAGTGACCACCCTTTTGGGCGATATTTCCTTTCAAGACGTTTCTTTTAACTATGAAGATAAAAAGCCGGTTTTAAAAGATATTGATCTAACAGTTAAAGCGGGTGAAACCATTGCCTTTGTCGGGCCTTCAGGAGCCGGGAAAACGACTATATGTTCATTGATCCCACGATTTTATGATGTTAATGCCGGCTCGATTTCCATTGATGGAATTGATATTCGTGAGATGACGAAAAAGTCATTGCGCTCACAAATTGGCATAGTCCAGCAAGATGTGTTTCTTTTTACAGGAACTGTAAAAGAGAACATTGCGTACGGAATGCTTGACGCATCTGGTGAACAAATTAAAGAAGCCGCAAGGAAAGCCCATTTGGAGACTTTCATTGAAGGACTTCCGGAAGGCTATGAGACTCAAATAGGGGAACGCGGCTTGAAATTATCGGGAGGACAAAAACAACGGATTGCAATAGCAAGGATGTTTTTAAAAAATCCGCCCATATTAATTCTCGATGAAGCAACCTCTGCACTCGATACTGAAACGGAAAGAATAATACAGCAGGCTCTTACTGAACTGGCTGAAAACAGAACTACGCTAATCATCGCACACCGTTTGGCAACCATACGAAACGCTGACAAGATCGTGGTAGTTACGGAAGAAGGAATTGCTGAAGAGGGCGGTCACGATGACTTACTTAAGCAGGGGGGCCTTTTTGCCAATCTGCATCAATTACAATTTCAAAAGAGATAAAAAGCTATATGTCCTCACAAGGACATATAGCTT
>NZ_JBHVQU010000293.1:0-4093 GCF_042886655.1 Peribacillus sp. NPDC058002
TGTCAGGAGTAGTAGAAATCGGTACAGGAACGAAAACGATATTAGCACAGATTGTATCAGATAAATTAAAGGTCTCCATTGATCGTGTGAACGTTCAGTTGAAGGTAAATACACAAAATACCCCAGAACATTGGAAAACGGTAGCAAGCCGTGGAACATTAATGGCAGGAAGGGCTGCGATTCAAGCTGTGGAAGATGCTCTTTTGCAAATAAAGAAACTTGCTTCTTGTGTATTACGAGCTCCAATTGAAGACATCGTCCTTGGACAGGAAAGGGTTTTTATGAAAGGGGAACCGAATATAGAAATTCCTTTCAAACGGCTAGTGTATGGGTATACATATCCTGACGGAAGCACGATTGGAGGACAAATCATCGGTAGAGGGCAATATACCATCCCACATATAACAAATTTAGATCCCGATACAGGTGCAGGCAGACCAGGTCCTGAATGGACTGTTGGCGCACAAGGGGTAGAAGTAGAGTATGACATAAATGAATATACTTACAAGATAGTAAGGGCAATATCTGTCATTGATGCAGGAAAGGTTCTGAATCAAAAAACTGCAGAAGGACAAATAATGGGTGCAATGAGCATGGGCATAGCATTTGGTGGGCGTGAAACATTCTATTTCGATCAGCTTGGCAGAGTATTGAACCCTCAACTCAGAACCTATAGACCGTTAAGATATGGAGAAAACCCTGAATATATCTGTGAATTTGTTGAAACACCACACTTAGATGCCCCATATGGCGCAAGGGGCCTTGGGGAACACGGGCTTCTTGGTATGCCTGCTGCCTTAGGTAACAGTTTATCTTTGGCCGCTGGGATTCCTTTGAACCAGTTGCCATTGCTTCCTGAACTCATTTGGAGGGGGAAAAGAGGGAGAAGAGCGTAATGTTACCTTATAATTTTGATTATTATAAACCTCAATCGATAAAAGAGGCGATTGAACTTTATCAACTATTAAAATTACAAGAAAAAAAACCTATGTATTATGGTGGGGGGACTGAAGTTTTAACATTAGGACGTTTAAATTTTATATACTCCGATGCGATTATTGATTTAAAAGGGATTCCCGAATGCAATGCATTCGGGTTTCAACACCAAGAACTGATCATTGGCTCAACATTGAGTTTACGCGCAATCGAAGAAAATGGGCTATTTCCGCTATTAGCGGATACTTCAAAAGGAGTTGCTGATTATACATCAAGAAATAAAATCACTATAGGTGGAAACATATGTGGTCAAATTTTTTATAGAGAGGCAGTTCTTCCATTTTTATTATCAGATAGTACTGTCATTATTGCAGGACCAAAAGGAACGAGGAAGGAATTTATTAATGAAGTTTTCCATAAAGAGCTACGACTTGACGAAGGGGAATTTCTTGTACAAATAGTAACAGAAAAAGAATATCTGAAGGCTAAACACATTAGTGTAAAGAAGAGGCAGCAATGGAAAACGGGATATCCGCTTTTAACTGTTGCCTCATTAAAAAAAGAAGGATTTATTCGATTTGCATTCAGCGGGGTATGTCCATTTCCTTTTCGGTCAATTCAAATGGAAAACAAACTAAATGATAAGAGTTTATCTTTTAAAGATCGAATTTTAACCTCTTTTGAGTTTTTACCAGCTCAGGTTTTAAACGATATAGAAGGATCCAATGAATATAGATTATTTGTTTTAGAAAATACCCTTTCATACATTTTGTCATATATAGGTGGTGAGGAACATGAATAGCCATTCGGCGGATCGGAAAATTACCATTCAATTAGAAATAAATAAAGAACGGTATGAGAGGGATATATTGGCATCAGATATATTGCTAGATGTTCTCCGGGATAAAATTGGACTTACAGGAGCTAAACCTGGATGTTTAAATGGAGATTGCGGCGCTTGTACGATTATAATGAATAAACAGCCAATGAAATCCTGTTTAATGTTAGCCATTGAAGCCATTGATTCAGAAATCCTTACAATTGAGGGCCTCAAGAATACCCCGATTCAGAGAGCATTCGTGGAACATTTTGCTTTTCAATGTGGGTATTGTACATCAGGATTCATAATGATTTGCCAGGCTTTACTCCTTAATGACAGGAACCCAAGCCCTGAAAAAATTGAAACATGGCTTTCTTCGAATATTTGTCGATGTACCGGATATAAAGAAATTGAAAAAGCCATATATTCAGTAATAGAACTTTTAAATATAAAAAATCAAACAAATCAGTGACGTTTGCCCGTTTATATGAATAAAATGCCTACATGGGGAGTGGTGATATTGATTGAAACCTCTGTAGTTAATTCAGAAAAAAAAGTAATTCACTCCTTTCAGCGTAATCTCGAAATTACAACAGCCATCCTATTGTTAACTGGACAAATCACGATCATTGGCATTTTTGTAAGACCAGGCAGATTTAGTCTCTCATTAGGCGGGCCTCTTTTTGGGGGCCATCGTTTAGAAGGGACGGATCACTCGCAAGTGGGAAATCTTTTTATCGATATATTGGACATCATCATAGCCATATTATTAATCAATGAGGCCATACATGTGACAGGAACATTTATTTCGTCTGGTGATTTCTCAATTAATGTTTCCGGTCCTATATTTGGTTATCCTGAAGTTGTTCCGGCATTGCCAATTGAAGATTATAATTTTTTCAATACGATTGTAAAGAAGCATTTTAACGTACCACCAGAATTATTAACTACATTAAAAGGAAATGAATAAAAATGTCATTAACAGATATTCCTACAATTAAAAGTTCGAGAAACAATACCTTTCTAATAGCCATTCCCATTATCATCTTCATATTTTTCTTCACTCAGCAAAAGTCCACAGATGTCTAAAAACCTAAAGAAAAGATTGGATTAGAAACTTTGAATCATTTACGGAATTAAATACACCCATAATGATCAGATCATGCATTAAAGAACGGAAGTACAATTTAAGTGGATTGATCAAATAACTTTGATACCTTTAGAGTAATGAAGGTTTTAATCATTTCAGAGGTGAGGCCTTTTCATAGCTTTACCTTTTTTTGTGTTTGATGTTATATGGGGTAGAGATGGAAGCGAATAAATTTCGGACAAAGAATTGAAGGAGTCCATATCCACATCTTTAATAAATCGATTTTTGACTAAACTTTAGAAAAGGCTGTTTTCGCATACTTTGTTGCTATTTACCAAGTGGTGCGGTGTGGTTGATTTCCCCTCCAAATGCTCGCTTTCCGCGGGGCGGGCGGTGAGCCTCCTCTTAAAAACTACAATCTTAACGAAAAGAGCCTTAAATAAAAATCTAAAAACACAAGCATTAAACAACAAACTAACATAGAAATGAGAGAGGGATTTGATAGTAAGTCCATTTAAACTGTCTATATCGTTATTTTATCCATAGTCTATTCCAAAGAAATCCCCATTCCAGCCAGGAAGTATGACCTGTCTTTATGCTAATAAGGTTTCAAAGTACTTTATTCAGGAGGTAGCTAAAAGTGGAAAAGAAAAAAATGATAATAAATGGAAAGATGGTATCTTATATCGAGAAAGGCAATGTTAATGATCCCCCAGTACTTTTATTGCACGGGGTACCTGAGTCCAGTCTTTTGTGGAAGGAAATGATTCCATGCATTGTGTCTTGTGGATTTAGAACCATCGCACCGGATCTCCCTGGATTCGGCCAAAGTGAACAGTTTGATGAATCCTCAACGTGGGAAAGATATGAACAGTTTGTATCGGATTTTACAAGGGAACTAAAACTAGATAAATTCCACCTTATTGTACATGACTGGGGCGGACTTATTGGATTGAAATGGGCATGTGATCATGCAGAGAGAATACTAAGTCTCTTTGTTTCAAATACAACCATATCAGTAGATTATAAGTGGCACTCACTTGCTCAGATTTGGAGAACACCAAATGCCGGAGAGAAAATAATGAAGCGCATGTCAGATGATCCCCAAGCTCAAATTGAGATGAAGAAAACGATTCCGAACATAGGTGACGAAATTATGGAAGACTTCTTTCGTGTCTTTAGAACACCCGAATCTGGTAATTTCATCTTTTTTATATACATTTCAGGTAATATTTTAAATTTAAAAT
>NZ_JBHVQU010000294.1:0-4078 GCF_042886655.1 Peribacillus sp. NPDC058002
CTCTAGCTCTTCATTTCGATGAAGAGAGCGAATTGCAATTTCCTGTGTTTTCGTCATGTCCAACCTCCTAGGAAAAGCTCAAGCGCCTTGATCACCGCAACATAAGATGAACAAATAATTTCCACTGCCGACGGCTTGTCGTTACTAGGCACTGGAGCTATCATTTATGTTTTAACAATATATTTCTACTTTTTTGACAAAAGAAATTATTCCACTTTGCTGAAATCAGCCTCTTGCATTGAAATCATTTTTGTACGCTTTACGATTTTATAACCTAGAAAAGCCAGGAAAAATAAAGGAAGCCCGATATAAGAAATTAAAATTCCATACCAGTCGATCTCAGGGCCGAAAAAAGCAGAGTAATTTTGTCCCAGGATAGCCGTAACACATAAAAATGTCGCTAATATTGGACCGAATGGGTACCATTTTGATACATAAGGCAAATCTTTCAAATCTCTTCCTTGTGCAATGTATGCCTTCCGGAATCGATAATGTGTAATCGAAATTCCTAACCAGGATAAAAAGCCGGATAATCCTGCAGCATTCAATAACCAAGTATAAATCGAGCCTTCTCCGAAAAAAGAGGTCAGGAAAGCTGCCATCCCAACGATGGTAGAAAAGTACACAGCGTTAACTGGAATGCCGCCTGAATTCACTTTTTTTAGAAACGAAGGGGCTTTGCCTTCTTTCGCCAGCACCCAAAGGACGCGAGAAGCCCCATACATGGCGGAATTGCCTGCAGAAAGGACAGAAGTAAGAATGACCACATTCATAACCGATGCAGCAATCGCAAGTCCTGCGTTTTGAAAAACTAGAGTGAAGGGACTTACCGCAATATCTTCTATATCCGAGCTTAACAAACGCGGATCATTATAGCTGATTAAAAATCCAATCACGATTATCGCCAATACATAGAACAAGAGCAGTCTCCAGAAGATTTGCTTAATGGCCTTGGGTATATTTTTTCTCGGATTTTCACTCTCGCCGGCCGCAATTCCTACTAACTCGGTGCCTTGGAAGGCAAATCCAACCACCATAAAGACACTTATAACGGATAAAAAGCCTCCTTTAAACGGTGCCTCTCCTTTGGTGATATTTTCAAAACCTACGGCATCCCCTCCCATGATTCCTACAATCATTAATAACCCCACTACTATAAAAATGATAATCGTCAAAACCTTTATAATGGCAAACCAGAATTCGGATTCTCCATATCCTTTTACCGATAAAATATTCAGGCCAAATATGAGGGCGAGAAATAATGCGCTCCAAATGATGCCTGGAACAGAAGGCAGCCAATATTTCATGATCAGGGAGGAAGCCGCCAATTCCAACGCGACTACGATTGCGTTGTTATACCAATAGTTCCATCCGATCGCAAATCCTAAAGCTGGATCGACAAACCTTGATGTATAGGTACTAAAAGAGCCTGTAATTGGAATCAGGGCGGCCATTTCGGCTAAGCTTGTCATCAGGAAGTAAACCATGATTCCGGCAATTATATAGGCAGCTACAGCTCCTCCGGGACCCGCAGTATGTATAATGGAACCGCTTGCTAAAAATAGCCCCGTTCCAATGGTTCCGCCAATTGCAATCATGGAAAGATGCCTTGGTTTGAGTTTGCGCTCCAGTTGTTTTCCATCAGTAGCTGTTTGGTCCCCGTTTTGTGATGTTTGTGCGGTATTTTCCATAAAACACCCCTTCATTAATTTTTTTAGTGAAAAATTTTATTCTCCTGCCGCCAACATTACTGTGTTAATTAAAATTTTCGTTCCATAAATTAGTGCTTGCAAATTAAACTTCATATCCGGATGATGCAGACCAGGCGTTAAATCGCAGCCTAACCCTATCATGGTTGCTGTTATATCAGGATTTTCGACTGTATAAAAATGAAAATCTTCTCCTCCTTGAGAAATGCAGACTGGAGCGACATTTTCCCTCCCAAGGATATCTCCAATGGCGGCCTCAGCCAGCTTGATGGCTTTTTCATGCAAACTCGCAGCTGGGACGAATTCTTCCGCAGACCAGGAGATGGATGTTTCAGTTTGTTGCATTGTCTGGTCAAAAGCTTTCTCTGATAAGCGGTTTAGTTCATTCATTACATCATTTGATTGAGCTCTGGCATCAATTGCAAAGACAGCTGTTTCCGGGATAACGTTTGATGCATTGTTGTTTGTTTGAAATTGAGTCATTTTGATGGAATAAGGAGTTTCGGTAACTAGATTAATCTGCTGTAATTTTTGGATAAGCAAAGCTGCTGCCTCGATGACATTTATTCCATCTTGCGGTCTGGATGCATGGGCTTGTAAACCTTTGATTGTTCCCCTTATCGTTTCGGCAGAGCCATGGACAATGACGGGAGAAGCTTTCATATAAGGAACCTCCGTACTGGGTCTTACATGTACCCCGAATAAATATGTAACATCCTCCAATGCTCCATCATTGATCATTTGAAGAGCGCCTTCTCCTTTTTCTTCCGCAGGTTGAAATATGAATCGGAGAGTGTGTTTAGGCCGGATTCCACTGGAGGCAATGGCCAATGCTGTATATAAAACCATTGTGCTATGTGCGTCATGTCCACATGAATGATTGGCCTTCACAACTCCATCTACTTCCTGAACAAGCGCATCCATATCAGCCCTTAATGCCACAACTTTTTTTGAGATGCCTGGAATCTCGGCAATGATCCCATGATGGCTCTGAAATGTTTTTGTGGTCATTCCCGCTTTCCTAAGAGATTTTAATATATAGCAAGACGTTCTTTCCTCCTGCCAGCTTGGCTCAGCCAAAGAATGCAGGTCATGGTAGGACTTTATCAATGATTCTTGATGCTGATCAATATATTGAATCGGGTTCATAATGATGCCCCCCCTCCTTTACATGAATTTTAACTTTATTAAAGACTCATTCATTAAACACTTCATAACTTGAATATAGCCTTTCTAATTTTTGCTGATGGGTATGGATCCGTTTTTCGTCTTTTTGATGTATGCCTGCAATAACCAAGTCCAATAAGCTAATGACGGAAGCGATTGAATTGGTTCCGGTTTCTGCGTTTTCTTCAGTAGTCAATGCAATATCAGCGATGCGGCCAACGGGTGACAGAAGGCGGTCTGTAACTGAAATTAAACAAACTCCTTGTTCCTTGGCACACTCAGCAACTTTTAATGTTTCATTCGCATACCTCGGAAAGGAAAAAACGACTATCACAGACTTGTCAGTGAGGTTACAAAACTTTTCATAGAAGTCACCTGTTGGTGAACATAAACTTACATTTTCCCTTAATGAACTTAGCGTATAGGAGAACCAATAGGCGGCGGCATGGGAAATGCGATGCCCTGCAATTAATATTTGGTCAGCCTGGATCAAGACATTGACTGCTTTCCATATATCCTGAACGTTCGTATGATCTAATAGATGTCTTAAAATATGAACTTCGTTTTCTATCACTTTGGTAAATGGATCTTGCTTGTCATCAAAGCGGAGAATGGAATCCTTGTTGGAAATGTCTATATGATTTTGGTGCAGCAGCTGTTTTTGAATTCTGGCCTGCATTTTACTAAACCCTTCAAATCCTAATGAATAGGAAAACCGGATGACCGTCGTTTCACTAACTTCCGCTTCCCGACCAATTTGAAATGCCGTTTTAAAGGCGGCTTCATCCAAATTTTCAATTAGGTAAGCGGCAACTTTTTTTTGACCTGCCGATAATTGGTCAAATTTTTCCTTTACTAATAATTTAAAAGGAAGATGTTCCAAAATATTACCCCTTTCCGACGAATTAAATACTTCTTATTATTAAAATAATGAAGGTAATCCTTCTTTGATTTATACACTATCACAATTTAATCAGAAAAAGAATAATATTTTTGATTTTTCCGATAATTAATTTCAATCAGATAATAGGCCATTGAGATAATAAGCAAAGGCTGTTTTCTCATACTTTGTTGCTATTTACCAAGTAAAGCGGCGTGGTTGATTTCCCTCCAGATGCTCGCTTTCTGCGGGGCGGGCGGTGAGCCGCCTCGGCGTAAACGCCTGTGGGGTCTCACCTGTCCCGCTGCTCCCGCAGGAGTCT
>NZ_JBHVQU010000295.1:0-4048 GCF_042886655.1 Peribacillus sp. NPDC058002
TACTTATGCAATCGTGGCGATTACAAAGCATGGTGTCGAGCTGGCACGAAAATTACATACCGTTTTTTCGAATTCCGATCTATATTACATGAGCAAGTTTGAAAAAGGGGACGAAGAGCATAAACAGGTCCAGCTTTTTTCGGGCAGTGTCCGTATGCTATTACCCGCTTTATTCAAGGAATATAAAGGAATCATATTAATTATTTCACTCGGTGCGGTAGTCAGGATGATTGCACCAATTTTGAAGGATAAGAAAACGGATCCGGGTGTCGTTGTCATTGACGATAAAGGGGAAAATGTCATCAGTGTACTGTCAGGGCATCTGGGAGGAGCGAATGAACTGACTAAGGAAGTTGCTGCAGCCCTTGACGCAAGAGCTATAATCACTACGGCTTCGGATGTTCAAAAAACGATTCCTGTCGACTTATTCGGACAGCGCTTCGGCTGGATTTGGGATTCTGCAGAAAAATTGACGCCAGTGAGTGCGTCCGTTGTCAATGAAGAGCATGTTGCCGTTGTACAGGAATCAGGTGAACGGAATTGGTGGACTTATGAAACGGCATTACCCGAACGCATAATCGTATACCCATCCATTGAAGAAGCGCTTCAAGCAAAGCCGCAAGCAGCGCTGGTCGTAACTCACCGTATTCTTAGCCAGTCGGAAAATGGGATCCTTGAAAATGGGATCGTATATCGGCCAAAAGTCATTGCCCTCGGTATCGGGTGCAATAGGGGAACAGCGGCAGCTGAAATTGAGCAGGTGATTGCAGAAACACTAGCGGAATTATCGTTTTCATTAAAAAGCGTTAAAGCGATCTGTACAATTTCCTTAAAGAAAGACGAAATCGGCTTGATTGAAGTAGTTGAAAAATACGGCTGGGAATTCGTGCATTATGAACCGGAGGAGCTTAATCAAGCCAAAATCGAAGCGCCATCGGAAACAGTATTTAAATACACGGGTGCATATGGAGTGAGTGAACCGGCTGTGAGGATTTATGCTAAAGCTGAACAATTGGAGCTGGTTAAGAAAAAATCGGGTAACGTAACCATTTCAGTTGGCATCATACCTTTTTAAGGAGGAGAAGCAAATATGAACGATAGAAGATTGGTAATTGCGGGTACCGGAAGCGGTGTCGGTAAAACAACGTTGACCATCGGAATCATGGCAGCCCTCCAGAAGAAAGGCTATACTGTCCAAGGGTTCAAATGTGGTCCTGACTATATTGACCCTACTTATCATACAGCGGTTACAGGACGGATTTCACGCAATCTTGACAGTTGGATGTTCGAACATGACACTGTCCGGGAAATTCTTACCAAAGCAGGTACCGGATCTGATATATCGATCATCGAAGGAGTCATGGGCTTCTTCGATGGCAAAAGTCCTTTATCCAATACAGGATCGACAGCTGAAATCAGCATCATCACGCAAAGTCCTGTCCTGTTGGTAGTCAACTGTGCCAGCATGGCACGGAGTGCAGCTGCCATTGTAAAAGGATTTCAGGCCTTTTCGACCGGTCCGAACATCATTGGTGTCATTGCCAATCAAGTGGGAAGTGCGGGGCATTACAAAATTGTCAAATCAGCCATTGAGCAAGAATGCGATGTACCGGTGCTTGGTTATATGAAGCGGGAAATGGATATAGATATTCCAAGCCGTCATTTGGGTTTAATTCCAGCTATTGAACGCGGGGAACTAAATCCGTTTTTCGATAAGCTTGAACAATTAGTCATGGAAACGATCGATATCGATCAGTTGTACCATTTATCCAAGACAAGCCCCGTTTCCAGTGGAAACTCAAATATATTTCAACCCCAAAATGAAAAGGAAGTGTGCATTGCCGTCGCAAAAGATGCAGCCTTCAATTTTTATTATCAGGAAAACCTTGAGTTGCTTGAAGCATTTGGGGCGACCATCAAGTATTTTTCTCCATTGAAAGGGGATGAAGTTCCATTGGATGCTGATGGTTTATACCTAGGAGGCGGTTTTCCTGAGGAGTTTGCAGCTGAACTTTCCGGTAATGTGGGTGCTATCAAATCCATCAGAAGCTCCATTGAAAAAGGGATGCCGACTCTAGCGGAATGTGGCGGTTTCATGTTTTTGAGCAAATCGATTGAAACGACTTCCGGAGAAACGCATCAGATGGCAGGTATTATTCCGGGCAGGATTAAAATGCAGAAAAAACTTGCAGCACTAGGGTATCGAGAAATTACAGGAACTCCAGTCAATTTTTTGATCAATGAAATGGAGCAGGCCAAAGGACATGAATTCCACTACTCGACATTTGAAGCGGATGATGAACTTACACATGCTTATGAAGCTAAAGGCAGATTCGGTTCGAAACAAGAGGGGTGTGTATTGGGTAACCTTGTTGCTGGGTATACGCACTTTCATTTTGCTTCCAATCCAACACTTGCAAAGAACTGGATCGATGCTTGCTTAAAACAAAAAAACAGATCTGCCCATGAAACTATCGACAAGTAAAAGATATTTTTTGAAGATTAAGAGGAGGCGCGAGCATGAAACCGGGAAAAGTTCATCTGGTCGGTGCGGGTCCCGGAGATCCGAAACTGATTACGGTATATGGACTGGAATGTATCCAAAAGGCGGATGTCATTGCATATGACAGGCTTGTCAATCCAGAATTATTAACGTATGCAAAAGAAGATGCAGAGCTGGTGTATTGCGGGAAATCACCAGGGAAACATCATCTCATTCAAAATGAAATACATGAACTTTTAGTGGAAAAAGCCTTACAGGGGAAAAACGTCACCCGTCTGAAGGGTGGAGATCCGTTTGTCTTTGGGCGGGGCGGTGAGGAAGCGGAGATACTGGCTGCTAATGGGATTGAATATGATATCGTCCCAGGAATCACAGCGGGAATCGCAGCACCGGCTTATGCGGGCATCCCGGTGACCCACCGTGATCATGCCTCAAGTTATGCGATTGTGACAGGCCATGGCCGTGATTACAAGGGGCAGGATAACTTGAATTGGCAGGCATTGGCTCAGGGCATCGATACCATCGCCTTTTATATGGGAATAGGTAATATGCCGTTTATCTGTGAAAAATTGATGGAGCATGGAAGGGACGGCAATACGCCAGTGGCTGTCATTGAATGGGGCACGACAGAAAATCAAAGGACGATTACCGGTACTTTGAGTTCGATTTCTATGAAGGCTATAAAAGAAGAAATTCAAAATCCATCAATCTTTCTAGTAGGGGATGTCGTCCAATTAAGAGAAAAAATCCAATGGTTTGAAAGAGTGATTGAATCAGAGTCCATTATTGAAGGGAATGAGTCGGAATGTCCATCATTCAAGAACTGAAGGAACGCCGGGCAATAAGGAATTACGAAGAAAAAGAAGTGGAAGACCAAAAAATCAGGCAGCTATTGGAAGCGGCTACCTATGCCCCTAACGATCGATTGCGTGAGCCTTGGAGTTTTTATGTAATCAAGGGAGAGGCGAAGCAGCGTTATGAAAGATTGGCAGAAAGGTATTTACATGAACGCTTCCCGACCAAACCGAAATTGATTGAAAGTTCACTGGAAGTTGTAAAGACGACACCGCTTATCATCGTCGTGACTTCCGATATTTTGCCTGATGATCCGGATTCATCCGAAGACAATGTATTCGCTTCTTGTTGTGCCGTCCATTCGATGTGGCTTGCCGCAAAAGAACTTGGTCTCGGATTCGTTTGGCGCACTAGAGGAGTGGGTCTTGTCAGGGATGAACGTCTGCACGAATTTATCGGTTCACCGGAAAACAAAAAAGTGATCGGCACCATTTTTGTCGGATACCCTAAAGGCGATCAACCGGTTCCTGCTACTAAAAGGACTTCATACATAGAAAAAACAGTTTGGCTATGAAGGTAGGTGAGTGAGTGGCACGCAGAGGATTAATGCTTATTTATACAGGTAACGGGAAAGGGAAGACGACTGCCTCATTAGGGGTGACTTTAAGGGCAATCGGCAGAGAAATGAATGTCAAATACCTTCAGTTCATAAAATCTCCAGAGCGTACCTATGGGGAAGCATTGGCTTTG
>NZ_JBHVQU010000296.1:0-4045 GCF_042886655.1 Peribacillus sp. NPDC058002
TTTTTTATTTTTAAAGTTTTCTTGAAGCATTAATTTTATTTGTTGATTTGTTTAATTATATAATTATAAAGGTTGGTTTTATTTTAATCACTAAAGAAATGGTGCAAACGACGATAGCCCAAAATTTCCTGCCTGATGAATTTACGCTTTCTGAACTGCAACGGGTTTTGCTGACAGCCAGAGATGATGCGAAAATCAGCGCAGACTCACTTTTTTATGCAAAAGCGCCAAAACTCCCGTTTTTGGAGAAAGTCTTGGATGAAAAAGGAATGCAGAAGAAAACGAAACGTAATTCTTATCGGCCTTCACAGCTTTACCGATTTAATGCAGAGGTTGTCATGGACTCTATTTACTACTGAGGGGGGTATCGTGCCATGGGAAAAAAGGCATTGATCAATATAGATTATACGTATGACTTCGTGGCAGACGGGGGTTCATTGACCTGCGGGAAGCCAGGCCAGGATATCGAAAAGGCTCTTGTCAGTATAACCAAGGATTTTATCGAACAAGGTGAATACACAGTATTCGCGATTGATTTACATGTAGAAGGAGACCGCTTACATCCCGAATCGAATTTGTTTCCACCGCATAATATTAGCGGTACAATGGGTAGAGACCTCTACGGGGCGTTAAAAGAGGAATATGAAGCAAATAAAAATCAAAAGAATGTTCATTATATAGATAAAACACGTTATTCGGCCTTTGCAGGAACGGACCTTGATATTCGCTTGCGGGAACGCCACATTACCGATGTATATTTGGTCGGGGTTTGTACAGATATCTGTATTTTGCATACGGCAATCGACGCTTATAATCTGGGCTATAAAATCTTTGTATATGAAAATGCTGTGGCCTCGTTCAATGATGCCGGTCACCATTGGGCGCTTGGACATTTTAAAGGATCTCTTGGAGCAACCATTCTATAATATCCATAAACGCAACAGAATAGAAGGGAAGCGAATGCTTCTCTTTTGGGAGGAACTATCCATGGAAAAAAAGTACAATGACGACAGTTACGCATTACACACTGACCTATACCAAATCAATATGGCCCAAACTTATTGGCAGGACAAAACACATAACCGAAAGGCAGTTTTTGAAGTGTTTTTCAGAAAGCTTCCATTTAACAGCGGATATGCTATTTTTGCTGGACTTGAAAAAATTGTCCATTACCTTCAAAACTTTTCCTTCTCGGAAAGTGATATCGACTATTTAAAAAATGATCTGCACTATGATGAAGAATTTTTGAATTATTTGCGTAACATCCGTTTCACAGGAGCGATTCGCTGCATGAAAGAGGGAGAGCTTGTCTTCGGCAATGAACCGATTTTACGGGTGGAGGCACCGCTTGGTGAGGCTCAACTCATAGAAACTGCGCTGCTTAATATTGTGAACTATCACACACTCGTGGCAACAAAAGCTTCGCGCATCAAACAGGTCATCGGTGAAGAATCTGCCCTTGAATTCGGTTCAAGGCGGGCACAAGAAATGGATGCTGCAATTTGGGGAGCGAGAGCGGCCTATATTGCTGGCTTTGATTCCACCAGTAATGTACGTGCTGGCAAGCTGTTCGGCATTCCGGTTTCAGGGACTCATGCACATTCCATGATCCAAGCTTATAAAGATGAATATACCGCTTTTCATAAATATGCTGTTTCCCATAAAGACTGTGTATTCTTGGTTGATACTTATGATACATTACGCTCTGGCATTCCGAATGCAATTCGTGTTGCCAAGGAACTGGGCGATAAAATCAATTTCATTGGCGTCCGTCTTGATAGCGGTGATTTAGCTTACTTATCAAAAGAAGCACGACGTATGCTCGATGCTGCAGGATTCCATGATGCGAAGATTGTCGCTTCCAATGACTTGGATGAATATACGATCATCAACTTGAAACAACAAGGAGCAAGAATTGACATTTGGGGCATCGGAACCAAATTGATAACGGCTTATGATCAGCCAGCTCTCGGTGCCGTTTATAAAATGGTTTCAATAGAGGGCGAAGATGGGAATATGAGAGATACCATCAAAATTTCTTCTAACCCTGAAAAGGTTACGACACCTGGGTTAAAACGAGTTTATCGCATCATCAATAAAGTGAACCATCATGCTGAAGGTGATTATTTGGCGATGGAATATGAGAAGCCGCAGGAACAGGAAAAATTAAAAATGTTTCATCCTGTCCATACCTTCCTAAGTAAATTCGTCACGGATTTCGATGCGGTTGATCTGCATGTGGATATTTTCAAGGATGGAAGTTTGATTTATGAATTGCCAACCATAGATGAAATCAAGGCATTCACGCAAAAAAATCTCCAAGTATTATGGCCGGAGTACCTGCGTGCACTTAATCCTGAAGAATACCCGGTAGATCTAAGTCAGGATTGTTGGGATAATAAAATGAGGAATATAGATGAAGTTAAAGCCAATGTTGAAAGAATGCTTACGAAATGACAATCCTATTTTATTAGAAAGCGGGGCTTTGCCAATGCGTCCATTACAAAAAGAAATCGTAAAAAAATTGCTTGTCCAACCAACGATCGACCCTGAAGTTGAATTCAGGAAAAGTGTTGATCTATTAAAAGGGTATATGAAGAAAAATACGTTTCTGAAAAGCTTTGTACTTGGAATATCTGGAGGGCAAGATTCAACACTGGCGGGGTATATTGCCCAAACCGCTGTCAACGAATTGAACGAAGAAACGAATGGCAGCGACTATAAGTTTGTTGCTGTAAGCTTGCCATATGGAGTACAGGCTGATGAAGATGACAGGCAGCTTGCATTAAAATTCATCAAGCCAAGCCAAACGGTTACAGTCAACATCAAGGAAGCGGTGGATGCATCAGTAAAAGCTGTGGAAGAAGCAGTTTCTGAAAAGCTAACGAATTTCTTAAGGGGAAATGTTAAAGCACGTGAACGAATGAAGGTACAATATGATTTAGCCGGACTTTATAAAGGCGTCGTGCTGGGTACGGACCATGCAGCAGAGGCAATCACAGGTTTCTTTACGAAACATGGTGACGGCGCAGCGGATATCATTCCATTATACCGTTTAAATAAAAGGCAAGGAAAAGAAATCCTGAAATTCGTCGGTGCACCTGAGCGTCTTTATAAGAAAATACCAACGGCCGATCTGGAAGATGACAAACCGTTACTTCCTGATGAAGCGGCTTTAGGCGTTAGCTACGATGAAATCGATGATTACCTTGAAGGCAAGGAAATCAGAACGGAAGCTGCTGAAATCATCGAAGGTTGGTATACTAAAACCGAACATAAACGCAATGAAGCCATTAACGTTTATGATACTTGGTGGAAATAAGAAGCTGATAAGTTATCCCGCATCACATAAGATGCGGGTTTTACTTGGCAAGACATAACAAGCACCCTGGCATCCGGCAATTCTATTGAAAACCGTCATTGCTTCAAATGAGAGCACGGGTCCATACCATATTGCTTGCGCGATTGAGAAAGAACTATGAACAAAGGGAACCTTCTGCTTGTGAAGGTTCCCTTTGTTCATAGTCAATGTGATTCATTCATGAAGAACCAGTTTTAGATTTAAGAAAGGAACAAATGCGCATTCAATTGCTCGATTGTTTCCAGTAATTCAGGATATTATAGTGAAATTACTTCACCAGTACCTTTATTAAAGACGCGGCGTATCATTTTCCATTTCTTGTCTTAGGTAGATCTTTAAGTTCAAGGCTTTTCCAAACAAAGAATTTGTATATTTAAATATCTTGAAGTAGAGTATATTTAATAAACATTATTTTAACCGGTATTTTCCGATGGAGGTTCTTTTTACTTTATGAAGGCAAGATATGAACTCGCGAACATGAACTTAACAGTAAGCAATGTGACTTTACGTAATGCGGCGGATAGTTATGTCCTCTTGAAAGCTGCAGATGATCAAAATAATGAAATCACGATCAAGCTCTCCCACGAACAAGCGGAATTTCTGGAAGCGGAATTAAGGGAAGTGAATCGCCGCCGCAGGGAAAATAGTCCTGATATATCCGGGAATGACCAGGAACGTATGAAT
>NZ_JBHVQU010000297.1:0-4010 GCF_042886655.1 Peribacillus sp. NPDC058002
CTTTCCCTCTGCTTGTGCCAATGCTATAATCATTTTATCTTTTTCCTTCATAGAAATGTCTTTTAATGAATTAGAATGATCTTGCAGATTTCCTTGAAGAAAATAAGGAGAGAATTGATGAAGTTGTGGTTCGCCATCATCGGCTAATACTTTCATTTTTTCAAGAACATTGAAAAGTTCGCGTATATTACCAGGCCAATGATAATTTGCAAGGTAATCCATTATATGATCTGAAAATTTAACATTCCAGTCCTTTGTTTTAATAAAGTGATTTACCAGACTTGGAATGTCATCCTTTCTCTCTCTAAGTGAAGGGAGATTTATGTTAAAAACATTTAAACGATAAAATAGATCCCTTCTAAATTTCCCCTCTTCAACCAGCATTTCTAGTCTTTTATTTGTTGCAGTTATGATTCGGACATCAACAACCCTTGCATGAGTTCCCCCGATTGGAACAACTTCCTTTTCCTGCAAAACACGTAATAGAGCAACCTGCATCGATAAAGGCATATCACCTATTTCATCTAGGAAAATAGTTCCTCCATCAGCTTGTTCAAACTTTCCTTTATGTCCTTTTTTTCTTGCTCCAGTAAATGCTCCTTCCTCGTATCCAAATAATTCGCTTTCCAATAGATGTTCAGGAATACTACCACAGTTAAGAACGATAAAAGGTTTATTTTTTCTATTACTATTTAAGTGAATCGTTTTCGCAGCAATTTCTTTCCCTGTTCCACTCTCACCATGAATGTATACAGTTATGTCGGTTTTTGATGCTCTTTTCAAATTATTAATAACGTTCCTGAACTTCTCGCTTCTTCCACCTTCACCAGCAAATTTGAAAACGCTTTCATTATTTTCTAATGTTTTTCCCTTATTTTCATTTTCTTGTTTTAGGCACACATATATTTCATAACCATATAATTTCCCATTCATGTGAATAGGGATTCTTTTCTTTTCCTTAAGTCCAATCTTCTCCAATTTTGAAATTTGGGTTTTATACTCTTTAATTTCATCCTTAATCATATCCATGATAGATGAACTGGCTGTTACAAAATAATCATCACGGTCACAAATAACGATGGATTGTTCCCGATTATTCTCTATTTTGTTATAAAATACTTTAAGCAGTTCCAACATTTCATTCTCTTGATGCAATTTCCATTGTAGTTCAATGGCATATGCTGTTGATACAGCAAGACTAAGCAACTTTAAATCGAGCTGCTTTCTTATAGTAGAAATAGCTAAAACTCCTACTAATTTACCCTGGTTATTTTTTATCGGTGCAGCAGAGCATGTCCAGTTATGAAAAGCTTCAGAAAAATGCTCAACACCAGTAACATGGATGGGTTCATTAATTTCCAATGCAGTAGCAATTGCACTTGTTCCAGACATTTTTTCATTCCATTGAACTCCATTGATTATATTGAAGTCTGTTGCAAATTGGATGGTTTTATCTTCTCCATGTCCTTTTAATACATATCCTTCAGAATCTGTTAAAATTAGGATCGTTCCTGTTCCTTTTAAAAAACCGTCCAACGAATTAATATAGGGACTTGCTAACTGTAATAAGCGATTGTTTTCTTCTCTTTTTTTCAAAAGATCTTCATTGCTTAAAATATGAGCCACTTTTTCAAGATAAGGATTAACATTATTCTTTTTAGACCTGTACCATGACTCTATTATTCTTTTCGAAAGCCTAGAAGTATCTACAATCCCCTCCTCCACAAAACGCTTCCATGTATTTTTTGTAATAATGAAGTTATCCAATTATCTACTCATCTCCTTTATAAAAGTCCATTTATTAAACTTTATTACTAAGATCGAAGATAATCATGTCAATCCAAGAATATTAGATTATAAAAATCATTAATAATATCGTAAGACATATTCAGATGATTATCAATTGCAACTGAATGCCAATTCTCGATCTTCTTTGACAAAAACAGTTGCATGATTGCATAAAATATTTTCGAAATATGTCGTTTCTTACACTAATGATTCGTTTGTTCTACTAAACTATAAAAAGAAAAACTGTGGAGTTATGGAATATTGACCGATCTTTAAAATGCACACATTAGTTCGATATGCCCGTTCAGTTATTTTCAAGATTAATATGATATTTCTGTTCAATACGGCTATTTGTCTTACTAGTTCTGTCCATAGTGATATGGAGATCCATGATTATTTTTCCCTATTTTTTTGATTGGTTCTTTCTTGAATACTTTCCATTCCCCTTCTACTTTATGTAAAAAGACATAAGACTTTAGTTCGTATAATAATTCGGAATCAAAAGCGTGTTTTTCTTTACTTAACAATATAGCTTCCTTTTTATTTATGAAAATCTGTTTTAACCCCTAACACGAGCCATAGCGTCTTCAAACCATACAATGTGTCTCTTACCCGTTTCGTCCCGCCAGTAACTCGATGCGTCAACAAATTTTATTTTACAATCCCTCTCTCCTTCTTAATAAGTGAAACACTCTAAAATAAATAAGGCTTTAGGTATTTAAAGATTTTTTTACTAATGCCATTTATAAATCGGGTGAATTTTTGATAAAAATACCTGCTTTGTAAAGAAGAGAATTAGACGTTACTATCCTAAAAGATGCTATTCGAAGATGTTCATGTTTTTTAAAAAAATTATTGATTGGGGCTGTTGACATGTGGACGATACTAATTGCGATTTTTCACCATTGAAACAGCAATTGACAGAAGGAATACGGCAAATCACTAATGAACTCCAACATAGCTTAGAAGTACTAGTATTGTAAGTAATAGTGGCGAGAAATCACCATTTTGGTCTTATATGCAGAATGTGAGTGAAAACCCTCGTTTCAACTACGTTAAGAGGCTATCCAAAAAAGCATAAACTTTTAGATAGCCTCTTTGAATGAGATAAGATCTACTTTTTTTAGACTGCTTTTAACGCATTACTGAGGAAGCCATTCTTACATAAGTATGTCGTCTTCCTCTAATGGCGATTGAATATGTCATGATGTTTTCGGGGACTGCGATCCCGTAAAAACCAGTATCACCAATATGACAAATGTCTGCACCAGCCATTTTACTATTTAGGGCAATTTGGCGGATTGTTGCTTCATCTGCCCCCTCTTGACTTGTGCCGATCGTAAGCATGGCTAATGCACCTTTTGAATGAACGAAACGAACATATTTTTCAATAGTCTCTAAAGTGATTCCTGGTACGGTTCCTGGAGCTGGCATCAAGATGATATCAGCACCCGCTTCGATAAAGCTTGTGATTGCTTCTTCTGAAACAATGCTGTTACCTGTTTCATTTGCGACTCCAGCACCATGCATTTTCCCTGCAATGATTAAGCCTTCATTACCAAAAACTTCACGTGCCTTCTTAATTGCTACAATCGTTTCATCGTTTGTTACACCGGTTTTTGGATTCCCAGTTAAGCATATAAAATCAAAACCTAATTTTTTTGCTTCTCTTAAAGATTCCTCCGTAGCTATTCTACCTTTTGAGACGGCATCAAGCTTTTCAATTTGTTCAGCATTAAAGTCAACTGGTTCCAAATTCAGTCCTAGAGGGCGTCCCGTTAATTCCTTTACTTTCTGAACGATTAATTCATTCTCATTACTTTCGTATCCTCCAATCGATGGGTTAAAGACGTCAAATAAGTTCAATAATAATAAATCGGCACCGAATGCAGCAGCGAGTTCAGCATTAGTAACACTCGGATATAACGGTGCTACAGAAGTCATCGTCTCTGATAGCATCACTCTTCCTTCAGATGCTTTGATCGATTGCTTTAAATCTTGACCATTCATTTTTTGAAAATCTGATGCTGTACAATCTAATATTCTTTTCAATAGAAATTCCTCCCTTTCATCATGCATACAATTTATTTATAAATTCCACTTTGATTTTATAGCGATCAGTACATAAAATATTGCATTTCATCTTCAGTAAAACCAACCTACTTGGGAAATATAGAGTTTATATTTAAATATTTTAATATAAAGATCTTGATCTTAAAACT
>NZ_JBHVQU010000298.1:0-3993 GCF_042886655.1 Peribacillus sp. NPDC058002
AGGCGGAATCGTTTGTGATCCTCGTAATATGTCATTCCGTGAACTTGAAAGGCTGAGCCGGGGCTATGTTCGCGCAATTAGCCAAATCGTGGGGCCGACTAAAGATATCCCGGCACCTGATGTATTTACGAATTCCCAAATCATGGCTTGGATGATGGATGAATACAGCCGTATGGATGAATTCAACTCGCCAGGATTCATTACGGGTAAACCGCTAGTGCTTGGTGGTTCTCATGGCCGTGAATCAGCCACTGCCAAGGGTGTGACGATTTGTATCAATGAAGCTGCCAAGAAACGCGGCATCGATATTAAAGGTGCACGGGTAGTCATTCAAGGTTTTGGTAACGCAGGTAGTTTCTTAGCTAAATTCATGCATGACGCAGGTGCTAAAGTTATTGGGATTTCTGATGCATATGGTGCTCTTCATGATCCTGAAGGATTGGATATCGATTATCTTCTCGATCGGAGAGATAGTTTCGGAACTGTAACGAAATTGTTTAAAACCACAATTTCAAATAAAGAACTGCTTGAATTGGAATGTGATATTTTAGTTCCAGCAGCAATTGAAAACCAAATCACTGAAGAAAATGCTGCTGATATCAAAGCATCGATCGTTGTCGAGGCAGCTAACGGACCTACAACGATTGAAGCGACACAAATCCTAACGGATCGCGGAATCCTACTTGTTCCTGATGTCCTTGCTTCTGCTGGCGGTGTAACGGTTTCTTACTTCGAATGGGTACAAAATAATCAAGGGTATTACTGGTCTGAAGAAGAAGTTGACGAAAAGCTGGAAAAAATCCTTGTGAAATCTTTTAATAACATTTATGAACTTGCACAATCAAGACGTGTTGATATGCGTCTAGCAGCTTATATGATTGGCGTAAGAAAAATGGCTGAAGCTTCTCGCTTCCGTGGTTGGATCTAAAAGATTCAAATCAAGTATTGATTTATAGTTAAAACATGTTCATTGCATTATCATTGAAATGATTTGTAAAAACTCCTATCATGTATTGATAGGAGTTTTTATTTTTTGGACGAACGAATTACATAGTGCATGGAAAGGCAGTGGAATAAAGATGAATGTTGAAGAAGTCATTATCATAGGTGGGGGCCCTTGCGGATTGGCTGCTGCGATCGCTCTTAAAGAAGTGGGAATACAGTCCTTGGTCATTGAAAAAGGCAATGTGGTTGATTCCATTTACCGTTATCCGACACATCAAACATTTTTCAGTTCGAGTGAAAAACTTGAGATTGGTGATATTGCTTTTATAATCGAAAACCGTAAGCCGGTCCGCAATCAGGCCCTAGCCTATTATAGGGAGGTAGTCAGAAGGAAGGAATTGCGGGTCAATAAATTCGAAAAAGTGGAAAAGGTGGAGAAACGTGAAGATGGGAAGTTTTTAGTCAAAACATCCAAAGGGGAGTATACAGCTTTGCATGTGATCATATCGACAGGTTACTATGATCATCCTAATTATATGTGCATACCGGGTGAACAGCTCCCTAAAGTGTTTCATTACTTCAAGGAGGGCCATCCCTACTTCAATTGTGATGTTGCAGTCATCGGGGGCAAAAACTCAAGTGTGGATGCAGCTCTGGAATTGGTCAAATCAGGTGCAAGGGTTTCAGTCCTTTATAGAGGATCGGAGTACTCTCCAAGTATCAAACCTTGGATTCTTCCTGAATTTGAATCATTAGTCCGCAATGGAACCATCAAGATGGAATTTAATGCAAATGTTGACAGGATAACGGAAGACAGCGTCATCTATCATGTGGGGGATGAGGAAAAAGTCATTAAAAATGATTTTGTATTTGCAATGACTGGTTACCATCCTGACCATTCCTTTTTAGCTTCAATGGGCATTACTATTGATAAGGAGACTGGAAGGCCCGCATATAACGAGGAAACGATGGAGACGAACGTTAAAGGTCTTTATATTGCAGGGGTTCTGGCAGCCGGAAATAATGCGAACGAAATCTTCATCGAGAACGGCAGGTTTCATGGTGGATTGATCGCCTATCATTTGGCTGTTAAAGAAAAGTGAATTATTTAAATGAGGAGCAGTGACCGTATGGAAAAAATATCATTAATAACCACTGGTGGGACTATTGCCAGTAAAGAAACTGTGAATGGTATGTTGGCCTCTGGTGCATTGACTGGCCATGAGTTGGCAGCACTTTGCGAATTGCCCAAAGATATCGAGGTTAAAGTGGTTGATCTTTTCCAGATTTCAAGCATGTCCATGTCCTTTGAAAAAATGCTACAGCTTAAATCAGCCATTCAAAAGGAATTGGACGATCCAGATGTTACGGGAATCGTCGTGACCCACGGTACGGATACACTTGAGGAAACGGCTTATTTCCTTGATGTCACGAGTAAGGATCAACGACCTATCGTATTAACCGGCTCCCAGCGTTCTCCTCATGAGGTGGGCACCGATGTATATTCCAATCTAAGGAATTCGATTTTATGCGCTGCGAGTGATCTTATTAGGGATGTTGGTGTAGTGGTTGTTTTTAATGAGCGGATCTATTCTGCAAAGTATGTCAAAAAAGTTCATGCTTCCAATTTGCAGGGGTTCGAATCTTTTGGTTATGGGTATTTGGGGATAATTGACAATGATGTCGTTAGCATCTATCAAAAACCTTTACATAGGGAGTGTTATGATATTCAGAATCTTATCCCAAGGGTGGATATCATCAAGTGCCATACAGGCGCTGATGGCCTCTTCATTGATGCTGCGGTTGCAAATGGTGCGAAAGGCATTGTGCTCGAAGGTGTAGGAAGGGGACAAGTTACCCCTGTAATGGTAACTTCCATACAAGCTGCAATCGATGAAGGAATTACGATCATCATGACCACAAGTGCAGAAGAAGGAAAAGTTTACCCCGCATATGATTATGAAGGCAGCGCATTTGATTTAAAACAACGCGGTGTGATATTAGGTGCTGATTATGACAGCAAGAAGGCTCGAATCAAGTTAGCTGTCATTCTGGCAAGCGAAAACCTTATAGATGAGACCTTCTTTAAGAACTGAAGAATAAAATAAAATTTGGAAGACTTTATTCTTGGATTCAGTTTTTCTTCATTCCATGGTACGATTAAAGAAATGAAGATGAAAAGAGGGTCAGCTAATGCTGGTCATGTTGTCAGCTGCTATTGCGCCAGGATTGGCGTTACTGAGCTATTTCTATTTGAAAGATCAATATGAAACCGAACCGATATCGGTTGTGGTCAAAACTTTTTTATTCGGTGTATTTCTTGTATTGCCGATTATGTTCATACAGTATGTGCTCGAAACCGAACATATCCTGGATACTGATTTAGCAAATGCTTTTTTATGGGCTGCACTGCTTGAGGAATTCTTCAAGTGGTTCATACTCATTTATGTTATTTATCAGCATGTGGCATTCGATGAGCCATATGATGGGATTGTTTACGGAGCCGCAGTTTCCCTTGGATTCGCCACAATGGAGAATATTTTGTACCTGTTGGCCAACGGGGTGGAACACGCTTTTCTTAGGGCGGTACTACCTGTATCCAGTCATGCTTTGTTCGGTGTGATCATGGGATATTATTTGGGCAAGGCGAAATTTTCGGCTTCGAATAATAGGGTCTATTTATTATTGGCATTGATCATACCGATTTCGTTACATGGGGTTTACGATTATATTTTAGTTTCCCAAAAATTTTGGGTGTACTTTATTATGCCATTCATGATTTATCTATGGTGGTTAGGCATGAAAAAAGTAAAGAAAGCACGTTTGTTGTCTGACTTTCACGCAAAAAAACTTTCACAAAATCATTACCTTAGCAAATGACGAATACTATCAAAACGGAGTGCTGGCATATTTTGCCCGCTCCGTTTTTTTTATGTTGGGAATAAAAAAACCCGTAAAGAAGAAAATAGAATTACATTAATTCAAGAAAAAGAGGAGTGTTTTTGATGAAAGGAATTTCGTCAAAATGGAAATTGATTTTTCTTTTTT
>NZ_JBHVQU010000299.1:0-3949 GCF_042886655.1 Peribacillus sp. NPDC058002
CCCGTACGTCCTACCCTGGCTACTGATATAATAGATTCTATTAAAAAAAGGTCAACCAGTAAAAACTGGCTCACCTTATAATACGAACGCACCCGTTAGTTTAAGTAAAACTCTTCACATTTTCCCGAAAAGTTTACGATCTCTTTAGCTAATTCGATATAGAATAATTTTAAGCAAATAAATGATAATGGTCTTTTTTATAGTGAATCTCTGTACCTATTAATGACAATTATTCATAATATTAAATTACTATTTATTGAAATTAGGTGACGTTCATACTTTCTAAGATTTGTACAACTTCTTCAGTTGGAATTTTCATATCATCATTTATCCATTTTCGAATTACTTCAATGATCCCTCCAGTCGAATAAGTGAAAAAATATTCTAAATGATTCTCATTAGCATTTGGTAACTGTTTTTTTATTTCTGCAATTGTTATATCATGAGCAGAATTCAAAACTGTATTTAGTACATGAGAGCTATTTTTTTCATTAAAAATGATTTTACAGAGCTCCTTATTTATAAGTATCAATTTTAAAAGTTCATTTAGTATATTTTGTTCTCCTGAAATATTAATTGTACTCATCATTTTCTCTATCATTTCTTCTTCAATACTTCTCATTAAATCAAACGGATCATTGTAATAAGAATAAAAAGTGCCGCGATTAATATCTGCTTCTTTGCAAATATCCGTAACAGTAATTTTATTTAAGTTTTTTTCTTGTAGTAGCAGTAAAAAAGCCTCTATAATTACCTTTTTACTATACAATGTTCTTCGGTTTCCTGGTGTACCAACCATATTTTCCCCTCCTACTTATTAACCAAATCACTTCAATATGTTTTTAAATGAACAAAACATTAATAAATGACTATTTAATGACACATGTTTTCATTTTGCTTATTGTTACCTTCAATTAGCTTTAATATACTATGTCTATGCCATTAAATCAACGAAGTGTTCGATTAATGACTTGTCGTTTAAATAATAACTAGTTGTTTTAATGTGTTGTATGTAATATTAGGATGAAAGGAAGCTATTAATGGCAAAGTATCTTTATAAATTAGGAAAATGGGCGGCAAACAATAGTAAAAAAATAATTGGAGGCTCATTAACAGTTCTCCTTGCGATAGCAATTATTGCAATGAATCTGGGACCAAATTTTTCTGAAGACATGTCTATACCTGGATCAGAATCAGAAAAAGCCCTTCAACTCATTAAAAAGGAATTTCCCTCAACAGGAGGTCAAGTACAGTTAGTATTAAAAGCACCTGAAAATAAAACCTTAGATTCTGAAGAGGTTAATAAAGTAATTACGGATACATTGGGAGTGATAAAAGAAAAAGATGATCATGTTGTTTCTGTTGCACACCCATTAGAGTTAGGGAATTTAAGTAAAGATAAGAAAATAGGTTATGCAATTGTTACTTATAATGTAGCAGCAGACAAGGTATCGGAAAAATCAAAGGAAAATATTATAGAAAACATTGAAAATACACGTGATGCAGGTATTCAAACAGAATTAGCTGGTGATGTTTTATTTTCTGAAATGGAAATTGGAGGAATCACAGAAGTAATTGGGGTAATTGTTGCTTATGTTATATTGGCAATTACTTTTATTTCCTTCTTAGCAGCTGGGTTACCAATTATTACGGCGGTTATTGGACTAGCTATAGGAATTTTATTAATTGTGATTGGAACAAATTATTTGGAAATTACCTCTGTTTCGATAACGTTAGCAGCAATGTTGGGACTGGCAGTAGGCATTGATTATGCTCTCTTTATTATGACTCGTTTTAGACAACAAAGAAAAGAAGGATATTCTGTCCAAGAGTCTGTAGCAATTTCAAATGGAACAGCCGGGAGTGCTGTAGTGTTTGCTGGCATAACAGTCATCATTGCGCTCTTAGGTTTATCTGTTGCAAAAATACCATTTTTAACAATGATGGGGCTATCTGCTGCTCTATGCGTATTATTAGCAATATTTATTGCAATAATTGTGGTTCCAGCTTTTTTAGGTCTGATGGGACATAAAGTGGGACCAGATAGAAAAAATACTTTTTTAAGCAAAATTATTAAAAGCGATAAAAAACAAACTACTTCCGATAGATGGGGAAATTTTGTAGCAAAACGCCCGTGGAGGGTAGCAGTTATTGGAATTATACTTCTTTCTATAACTGCTATCCCTATTTCCCATATGGAACTCGCATTACCAGATAACGGTTCGAAAAATGAAGAGACAACAGAAAGAAAAGCATATGATTTACTTAGCAAAGCTTATGGCCCAGGCCATCATGCAACATTAATTGTAGCCGCTAAAACATCAAGCGAAACAACCAATCCACAAGTAGCATTAAGTGATACTGTAGAAGAGTTAAGTGGATTATCAAATGTAAAAAATGTTAGTCCAGCAATTCCTGGACCATCAGGAGAATTGTATCTTATTTCTATAACTCCAGAGACAGGAGCATCTGATTCAGAAACAAAAGATCTTGTAGACGATATTAGAGCAAAGGCAAAGACCTTGGAAAAATCCGAACAGTTAAAATTAATGGTTACAGGTACTACGGCGGTAAACATTGATATATCACAGAAATTGAGTGATGCATTGCCAATATTCGCTTTATTAATTATTGGATTTTCATTCATTTTATTAGTACTAGTATTCAGGTCTATTCTAGTTCCATTAAAAGCAGTTCTAGGATTTTTACTTTCATTAGGTGCAACATTAGGATTCACTGTATTTGTTATACAAGATGGAAATTTAATTGATTTATTTGGATTTCCCATTGTTAATCCTGTATTAAGCTTCTTACCAGTCATTGTGATAGGGATTTTATTTGGGTTAGCAATGGATTATGAGGTCTTTCTAGTTAGTAGAATGCGTGAAGTATTTACACATACTGGGGATGCACGCGAAGCTGTTTTAGCAGGAATGAGAAATAGTGGTGGAGTAGTAACAGCTGCTGGGTTGATTATGATTTCAGTATTTACTGGATTCATGTTAGCTCCAGATCCAATAATTAAAGCAATGGGCTTTTCTCTCACATTTGGCGTTCTATTTGATGCTTTTGTAGTAAGAATGGCTATTGTACCAGCAGTAATGATTATAATGGGAGAAGCTTCTTGGTACTTGCCAAAGTGGTTAGATAAACTACTACCAAATTTAGATATTGAAGGAGAATCATTTATAAAAGAAATAGAAATAGAAAGAAAAAGGAAATAAAAGGAGAAAGATGTTAAGTTCGCATAAATATTATTAACTAATGGGGCTGAAGGTAGTCCGATTCTTGTTATTCTTCAGTCCCATTTCTACATTAAAAAGATATCTCCAAAATATTCCCCCGAAACCTTTTATCATCGTATCTAACTCCTGTCTGTCATCAAATTTTTAGCTATCCGATTACATTATATATTCGAGATTTAAATTTAAGTTCCTTTTTCAATTATACTGCCCCTTAGTTCATTAAGAGATTCAACAACACCTTTAACAGAGCTTCAACAAAAAAAAGGGCCCCTACTCAATACGAGTAAGGGCTCTTGATTATGCTGCAAACAATTTAGTGAAAGTTGCTTTACCTGCCTTCTTATCTGCAGTTATCTTTTTAGCTTTCTGGAATCTAGATAATGCTGATTCAGTACCTTTTCCGAAGATAGAATCAAGTGATCCAGGGTTAAATCCTTCCAAGTAAAGTGCAGCCTGCAGAATCCAAGTAAGATTCCCTTTTGCACCTTTTTGGACAGTGACAATTGCAGCCTTAGTTTTAGTTCCCCATTTCCCTCCACAAATAACTTTTTATTAAATTGTTTATTAAGTTCAGTTTGTAGTGCTTTGATAAGTGATGATTTGGTTTTAGGGCCATTAAATCCATCAACAATTAGGCCAGTTCCATAACGGCTATTTAAAGTTTTTTGAATGGACCTAATTGTTTCATCTCCACTGTTCGAAGT
>NZ_JBHVQU010000300.1:0-3276 GCF_042886655.1 Peribacillus sp. NPDC058002
GACTAGAAGGTGGGAAGGTTGGATTCACGACGTCTTAATGCCTCAAGATTATGGTAATGAAGAAGATTGGAAAGAACATTTTGATTTTTTACTAACAGCATTTAAGGATGAAAGGTATATCAGGGTGGACAATAAACCTTTATTTACCATTTATCGACCCGGTAGCATTCCAAGATGTGAGGAAATGTTATTGTATTGGCAAAATCTAGCTAAACAAAATGGACTTGAGGGTATTTACTTTGTTAAAACTTTAAATGCATTCGCGACTCCCCAAATTGCAGGATTCGATGCTTGTCTTGAATTTGAACCAGGTTTTACTTGCAATCATGGAGGTGGTTCAACTTTTCGGAGAGCTGTGGATGGGTATCAACAAAAGTTTATTGTGATGGATTATGATCAAGTATGTTCATGTATATTAGATGGATCTGATATAAAGAAAAATATAAAGACATTTCCAGGTGCATTTATTGATTGGGATAACTCGGCCAGAGTAGGAAATCGAGCACTGATTTTTCAAGGGTCAACCCCTGAAAAATTCTCTTACTATCTAAGTCAGCAAATTCAAAAGGCAGTGAAAAATAATAATGAATTTTTATTTATCAATGCTTGGAATGAGTGGGCGGAAGGAACATATTTAGAGCCAGATAAGAAGTATGGATATCAATATTTGGAAGCAGTAAAAAAAGCCCTTGATATTAATGGACTTTAATGATTCTAAAAATTCTTTATATATTTTATTGGAAGAAGACTACAATGAGGTGACTTAATTAATTGAATATACAAGGAGATTTTCCTCAATTAAAGATTAGTGAATTATATGGTTTCATTGAAAGCATATATGGCTGGTTGACACATATGGAACAAACGGCACTTTTGCATCTACCGGCTTTAGTTGATCATTTGCAAGGGGACATTGTAGAGATTGGTTCTTTTAAAGGTAAAAGTACAACAGCCTTAGGTCTCGGAAGTAAGTGGATTAGTGAGCGCAAACGTCCGATATATGCAATAGATCCATTTATCCCCAATAGCGGATATCATGGAAAATACTTTAACGATTTTCAAAAAGCTATTCAAGGTTTTCAACTAGAGAACTATGTAATTCCAATAAAGAACTACAGTCATGAAGCGATCGGTGAATGCCCTGAGCTTATTTCAGCACTTTTTGTTGATGGTGATCATACCTATTTAAACGTAAAGCAGGATATACAACTTTATGCTCCAAGAGTCATAGCCGGAGGCATGATTGCATTTCATGACTACAGTACTTACCAAGATGTTAAAAGAGCTGTTGATGAACTTTGTGAAGGTAAAGAATACGTATACGTCTGTGATTACGATAGTTTGCGCCTTATCCGTAAAATAAAATAGCCCTTCGAATCATGCAATAAGTGCAGCACAAAGTTTCAAACCTAAAAGCCAATCGAGAAGAAGGAGGCGCCTAGCCTCCGACCTCTCACACCGCCGTACATACCGTTTGCTTTTAAGACTGACGTATTTTTTATATCTTCCATATATATTAATCCAATCCTCTGTGATGCCAATAGGCATTATCAAGAGTTTTCTCTAGAATTGGGCTATGGCCAATACGCTAATAGCCTATCTACTATTTCCCCATTCATATGCATTCATATGCTTTTCGAATCCATGAATCTAATTTCCTCAGTACGCTTTCGAACCGACTGTTGCCCTTGTTTATTAGGAAAATCCATAGCTATTTCTGATATGGTTGAGGCATATTTCTTGATCAATATCTGGGTAATGGCTTATTGAATGAGACGGTCGAGATACCCAATAACCGAACTTCGCCGCTTGGTTTCGGGATTTCGATACGACGTACAGGTTACGGTTGTTGATAAGATTCCTGTAAAAGGGTGGTTTTCATGATGTGCCACGCAGTAATAAGATGTGGTCTTAGATTTTGAACCGGCATTCCATCTACGCCATGGCTTCCCTTATTTCTTTCCACACTTCAATGCCTGTTTTAAGTTTCATTTTTTTAGTACTGTTCCATTAACATCGTTGATATCCTTTCCCTGCGTGGACAAGATGGTCTATTTCTGCCTTTATCTGCACCGCCCTTTTGAAGTTCCCCGTGTATTCATTACTTCATCCTTCAAAAAAGTTTCGTTAGGAATTGTTTGCTTCTTCGCAAAATATCGAACGACTAGTATCAGTCCTCCTCAATCTCTTCGCTCCTTCCTTATCTTCTCGAATAGACCAGTAATATGGCCTCTGCTGACTCCTGATGATTCAGTTGCCCATCAATGACAGGTTACCAAATGTAATAGGCTGTCACCAGATATCCCCGGGTAAGAGTTACGATCCTTCCCTCCATCTATCTGCTTCATTTACTCTGTACCACCTTCGGATTAAGGACTTTGTTTTGTTTTGCAAAATCATCCAATGATACCTAGCCTTATATAAAGTTCGTGTTCCCCAGAACGGAGGTTTGCCGCTTGCTTCCTTCAGATACCACGTCACCGTGGACACCCTTTTCATTAAGCTAACGACTACTATTGCCTTCACAACTAAGGACTTTAGAGCTTTAAACTCCCCCCCTGCCGGACGTACAAAAAAACGGGAAGATTTATTAATCATTCCCGTTTTTAGAAAAAGTGTTATCAGGCGTAATAAAATTCTAATCGAGTTTGTTAACTGCAACTGATGGTTTGAATACAACGATATAAACAAAAATTAAATTATCGTTATACCCGCGCTTGCAAAACCTGCAACTGTAGTGAGAACCGAAACTGCATTATCTATAGAGAAAACCAGTAATAATTTATCCCCTGCTGTAATCCCGAGTCCAGTTAAAGCAGTATTATGAGCTGTATCTCCAATGGATATACCAGGTCCTAAAGCTGGTGTTAATAGTACAAAGGCACCTGTGGGAGTAAAGGTGTTGCTAGCTGCAGCTGCCTTCCATAATTCTGCTCTAATGGTAACAGCAGAATCTAAAGCTACTGCCGCTGTCGCACTAAAGAATGCAGATATTGATGATACAGTTCCAGCACGTGGTGCGACAAATGCGAAGCCAAGAACGCCCTCTAGACCAGGACTTATAGTAATTGTTCTTTCACCAATAGTAACTGTATCAGTAGATCTTCCGAACCCAATAAGACCTCCAGTATTAGCTAATCCTAATTGAACACTAGTCAATTCTACTGGAGCACCGGAAGCAAACGGAATGATTGAACCTTCAGTTTCTCCTCGCGGGCCTTGCGGACCTTGGAATCCTTGTGGACCTTGGAACCCTTGCGGACCTTGGAATCCTTG
>NZ_JBHVQU010000300.1:3376-3914 GCF_042886655.1 Peribacillus sp. NPDC058002
TGGACCTTGGAACCCTTGCGGGCCTTGGGATCCTTGCGGGCCTTGGAATCCTTGCAGACCTTGTGAGCCTTGCGGACCTTGGAACCCCTGCGGACCTTGGAATCCTTGTGGACCTTGGAACCCTTGCGGGCCTTGGGATCCTTGCGGGCCTTGGAATCCTTGCGGGCCTTGGAATCCTTGTGGGCCTTGGGATCCTTGCGGGCCTTGGAATCCTTGCAGACCTTGTGAGCCTTGAGGACCTTGAGAGCCTTGAGGAGCTTTTACATTCACTTTCACAATTTGCTCTATCTTTTGTACTTGTTTCGATGAGCATTTACATGGACGTTGTCTGCAATCTTTACATTTTTTATGATTACATGTACATTTACGTTGTCCGCAATCTTTACATTTTTTATAATTACATGTACATTTGCGATGTCCGCAATCTTTACATTTTTTATGAGTGCATGTACATTTGCGTTGTCCGCAATCTTTACATTTTTTATGAGTGCATGTACATTTGCGTTGTCCGCAATCTTTACATTTTTTATGAGTGCAT
>NZ_JBHVQU010000301.1:0-3851 GCF_042886655.1 Peribacillus sp. NPDC058002
CAGTTACAGTTGCGGAATGGGTCAAAAAAGGTAATCAATAAATATATTCCAAATATATAAAGAGTCAATCGGTTATCGATTGGCTCTTTAATTTGGATAAAAGATCATGTTAAATATAATAAAATTCAAAAAGGTTTAATATCAAGGGTTACACTTTAAAAATATCCATTTTTAGGGGCTCGTGTTTTTTCCCGAAGCCATGTTTGCTAAAAGGGTGATATTACTCGTCCCAGGAGAGCTTCAAAAAAGTAAGAATATTCATTGAAGTTTAAATGCCCTTACACCCCAATGGATATGGATTTCCCTTTAAATCGAAGGGCATAGGGGAAATACTCGCACCGTTCGTAAAAGTACGCTTAAACGAACGTTGCGATTTCTTTGTAAAAAAGTCAGTTTCAATGTTTGTTTCAGCGAGAAAACAGTTTGCGAACGGCGAAAACACAATTGCTCTTTACGCAAGTTCTGAACGGAATAAAATTCTTGAAATCAAAAAGTTAATAGGATTCCTTTTTTTTCCGAATAAATGAACATTATCTACAATCCATTTGCTATTCAAAAAAATATATTGTAATTCGACTTTCTGCCATGTATGGTGTTATGAAATGCACTTTAGCTTTTCTTATATACTTTAAAAAGTTATCATGATAGAGTCTTTGTACATTGTAAATATGCACATTAATGAAACAAAACTGTATATATGGAAAAAAGGGGTGAGGCGATGAGAAAGTTACATATTATCTGTGCCGTTATAGCCGTCTTCCTTTTCTTCTTTGGCTGTTTCTTTCCTTTTGCGGTGCATTCGGAAGCCCAAAAAGTGATACGGGTTGCAGGGGATAATAACTTTCCACCTTTCGAATACTTGAGCGATTCGGGCGTTTATACCGGTTTTAATGTAGATATAATGAACGCCATTTCCATCGAGACTGGAATTAGGTTCGAATACTATCCTATGCCGTGGAACGAGGCAGTACAAGCTATGCGCTCTGGTAGGGTGGATGCAATTCAAGGCATGAAGTACAATCAGGAACGTGAAGAGATTTATGATTTTTCAGCTCCGTATTTCACAAGTTCACAAGGGATTTTTGTGTTGAAAGATAACATGTATATCCGAAAAATAGAAGATCTCAAAGGCCGGAAGGTAGCTGTACAAAAAGGTGATGTTGCAAGCGGTCTATTAAGTAAAGTAGACCGATTACAATTGGTGGAAACTAATAATCAACAAGAAGCCGTTCAGTCGCTGATCGACGGAAAAGTGGATGCTTTCATTGGAAATCGGATTACGGGTCAATATTTTCTACAGAAAAATGAGCAGCAATCACTCATTAAGATTGTCGGTGAATCACTTGACACCACAAATTATGCTGTAGCTGTGATGCCAAAAAATAAAGAGTTGCTGACACTATTCAATCAGGCAATTTCCCAAATCAAGAAAGATGGGACGTATGAAAAGATAGAGAAAAAGTGGTTCGGGGAATATATCCTGCCGAATACTCAACGACTACGCAAAACGCTGTTGTATTTGGAAATTGGTCTTTTTATTACCTTCATTGTAATTTCTCTCATCTTATGGTGGAATCTCAGCCTTAAACGAGAAGTAGCTAAGCGAACCGAGCAAATTGAGCACGTGAATAAAGACTTGGAAGAGAAGATGCTGCTACTTGAGGAAAACATTCATTTTCAGCAACAAGTATTAAACAGTGCCTACAGTTCGCTTATTACACTGAATCAGCAAGGTCTTGTATCAATGATCAATGTCAGGGCTATGGATTATTTGGAGTTGGACGGTAATGTTGTTAGAAAACCTTTTCAGGATCTGCCCATTACCAGTTTCATCCCGGAAAAGGAGATTAAGGCTGCGTTAGAAAGAAAGAGAGTTTTCTTGCAAAAGGAAACGCTGTGGTCTCCGAATGCGGGCCAAAAAAGGTATATTACTTACAGCGTGTATCCAATTCAGACTATTGGGGGAGAAAATGTAGGTGCGGTGTTGAATTTTTTCGATATTACGGAACAAAAACAGCTGGAGAGAAAAGTGGCTCAGGATGATCGCTTGCGTTCATTGGGACAACTTGTGGCGGGTATCGCACATGAGATAAGAAATCCGTTAACATCAATCCTTACCTATACACAATTACTGCCGAAAAAATTTGCAAGCGCAGATTTCCGTACATTCTTTTCCGAACAGGTCACTAGTGAAATTACCAGACTTAATACATTAATTAACGATTTGCTCGATTATTCCCGCCCTAAAAAATCAGAACCTGTCACGTTTTCGCTGAATGAGACCATGGAAGGGATTGAGCTATTGCTTAAGCCGAAAATCAAAGAAAAAAACCTGCGTATTGTTCGTGAGTTCGCCGGAGACATTCAGGCAACTGCAGATACACAGCAGATCAAACAAGTGCTGGTGAACGTCATTCTTAATGCCATTCAGGCGTCCAATATAGGGGGAACCCTTATTTTTCGGGCATATTATCGGGATATGTTCACTGTCGTTGAAATCGAGGATGAAGGCATCGGCATTTCGGAAGAAGACATTGATAAGATCTTTGAACCGTTTTACACCAGGAAACCGAACGGGGTCGGGCTTGGTCTTTCTATTTCATATCAGCTTGTCAAAGAAAACGATGGTACTATTGAGACAAGAAGTGAAGCAGGAAAAGGTACAGTAGTGACCATTTGTTTACGGCATTAATACAGAAAGGGTGAAGACGATGTACGATATCATGATTATTGATGATGAGCCAACCATTTGTCAGTCACTAACGTTTGCATTGGAAGACCAGTATCATGTTTATTCGTTTACAGACCCACGTGAAGCGCTTCCACTTCTCGAAAGAGCGGAAATCGCCATCGTTTTGCTGGATTTGAAAATCGGGGAATACAATGGGATGGAAGTGTTAGAAGAAATCAAGCGCCTCTCCCCCTCGACAGTCGTCATCATGATGACGGCCTATGGTACCATTCCATCTTCCGTGGAAGCAATGCGTAAGGGGGCGTTTTCATATGCAACAAAGCCTCTTCATATTGATGAATTGGAAGTGCTGATGCAAAAAGCAGAAGAAGTGTATACGCTTCAGTCCAAAGTGAAATGGCTGAGTGAAGAATTGGATAAGGTGGCAGGAGTGAACGGCCTTATCGGTGAAAGTTTGTCAATGCGCAAAATATTTTCCCTAATCGAGAAAGTGAAGGATATCGATTCTAACATTCTCATAGAAGGGGAAAGTGGAACCGGCAAAGAAGTTGTCGCCAGAACGATCCATAATCAAAGCAAGCGCAGAAACAAAAAGTTTCAGGCTATTAATTGTGCCGCCATTCCGACTCACCTGTTGGAATCAGAATTATTTGGATACGAAAAGGGAGCATTTACAGGGGCGACACAGCGGAAATATGGACTTTTTGTGTTGGCGGAAGGAGGAACAATCTTTCTTGACGAAATCGGTGAGATGGATTTGGCGCTGCAAGGGAAAATTTTGCGCGTTCTACAAGAGAGAAAGGTAATGCCCGTTGGAGGGATGGAAGAAGTCAGCATCGATGTCCGTATCATTGCTGCGACAAACAGAGACTTGGTCAAAGAAGTAAAAGAAAATCGATTTCGTGAAGATTTATATTACAGATTAAATGTGATTCCGATTCACCTTCCTGCTTTACGTGAACGAAAAGAAGACATACCGTTGTTGTTGGAATTTTTCATTGCCAAAATCGGTGATAGAATGGGAAAGCCTGTAGAAGGAATTTCCCATGAAGCGCTGCAGCTTTTACAGCAATATGACTTCCCAGGAAATATTCGGGAACTCCAGAACGTGATTGAAAGGGCCATTGCGCTTACGAATGAATCTTATATACAGAAAGCT
>NZ_JBHVQU010000302.1:0-3826 GCF_042886655.1 Peribacillus sp. NPDC058002
GCCAAAAATCAGACCAGCATTCGATGAAGAATTCTTAGTAAATCACTCAGCTAAAAAATAATTATGAAAAACGACACTCAAAAGTGCTCCTCCAAAAACGTAAAAAAGTTCACTTTTTTTAGGAAGGCGTATCAGTCCAAAGAAGAAAAGGATAAGAATGACTATAAGAGAAGCAGTAAAAATTCTCAAAGAGGTTATTGTTACGGGCTGTGTATTCGCAACTAAAATTTTAATAACCGAGACATTTAACCCCCAAGTAATCATTATTCCGGTAAGTAAGATGTATATTCTCAAAAGACTCATTCCAAACAACCTTTCAAACTTATTTAACAATTGATATATTATACAACTTTCTCCAAATTAATAGCAAAGAGTAAATTTGATGGAAAGCCCGAGGGTGAAAAATCAGAAACTCTTAATCATTAAAAAAGAGGGAAGGAATAATTCTTTCCACTTTACCGCAATAGGGCTTTTTATCATAAATTATACTGAAAAATAAAATGGAAAAACTGCGAATAAAAATAAAATTAGAAATTATCAAACTTTTCTATTGTTTTTGATAGGGTTTTCATTTACAATTTCCTTATGATTTACCAAACCGGTTTAGTACTTTACTAAATCGATTTATCTAAAGTGTAATGAAAATGATATGATCAGATGTTTTTTGTTTTCATTTGTGATTGTTCGAAAGAAGGAGGTACTGTATTGTCATCAAAATATGGTGTTTTAACGCTTGGCGACGCCATGATTACGCTAAATCCGGAAGAGACAGGACCTTTAAGATTCGTAAACCGTTTCGAGCGAAAAGTAGGAGGCGCTGAACTGAATTTTGCGATTGGCTGTGCAAGGCTTGGAATGCGGGCAAAATGGATAAGCCGATTGGGCAAGGATGAGTTCGGTAAAGTTATCTATAATTTCGCTCGTGGGGAAGGCGTGGACATGAGTGATGTTGCCTATGTAAATGGATATCCAACATCTCTTAACTTTAAAGAAATCCGGGAAGATGGTTCCGGAAAGACATTTTATTACCGCTATCAATCTCCCATTTTAACTTTAAAGCCGGGAGATATAACAGAGAAGATGTTTGAAGAGATTGATATAGTCCACCTTACTGGCGTATTTTTGGCCATAGATCCCAAAAATGTGGATATTGCCAAGAGGGTAATGGATATTGCAAAACAAAAAAATATACCTGTTTCTTTTGATCCGAATATCCGCTTAAAGCTATGGTCCATCGAGGAAGCAAGATCTGTATATTGTGATATATTTCCATATGTTGATATTTTGCTTACAGGTTTGGATGAAATAAGATTGATCATCGGAACGGACTCTAAAGAATCTTTGGCGGAATTCGCAAAGGTGAATGATATTGATCAGCTTGTCATTAAGGACGGGAAACATGGTTCAAAACTTTATACCAAAAGTGAATGGCATGAAAAAGAAGCATTCCCGGTTATACCTGTTGATACTGTTGGTGCGGGAGATGGTTATGATGCAGGTTATATTTACGGATATCTTCATGGCTTACCAATTGATGAAAGGTTGACATTCGCAAATGGTGTAGGAGCTCTTGTCACCACTGTTGCAGGCGACAATGAAGGCTTACCATATTTGGATGAAGTAATGCCTTTCATACAGAATGATGCTGTTATAGAAAGATAGCTGACTAAAAAGAAATGGGGGGAGAAAATGGCAACAGTAACGATACAAGCGGAGGAAGCAAAACGATTAGTCATACAACAGCTGACCAAAGTGGGTTTAAATGAAAAAAATGCCGGGAAAATCGCGGAAGTATTGGTTCATGCCGATCTCAGAAACGTCAATTCCCATGGTGTTTTGCGAACAGAGCATTATGTGAACCGTTTACAGGCAGGAGGCATAAATCCCGATGCCCGGATTTCCTTCCAAAAGACAGGGCCAGTTACCGGTGTGGTTGATGGAGATGATGGTTTTGGGCATGTGATTAGCGACGTGGCCATGGACCATGCAATCGATATGGCTAGAGATAATGGCGTTGGCATGGTGACAGTTTTTAATAGCAGCCATTGCGGAGCACTAAGCTATTTCGTTCAAAAAGCCGCTGATGCAAAGTTGATTGGCATCGCGATGTCACATACCGATAAAATTGTGGTCCCGTTCGGAGGAAAAACATCATTTCTTGGTACCAACCCAATCGCTTACGGAGTTCCTGCCAAAACGAAGAAACCCTTTATTCTTGATATGGCAACATCCAATGTTGCTCTGGGGAAAATCCTCCAGGCACGCGAAGAAGGAAAGGAAATCCCAGAAGGATGGGGAGTGGATGAAAATGGAGCTAATGTGACAGACCCGAATAAAGTCGTTTCCCTTTCCACTTTCGGAGGTCCGAAAGGCTATGGCCTATCCGTAATTGTGGATGTGTTTTCTGGATTATTGGCCGGTGCGGCATTTGGTCCGCACATTGGGAAAATGTATGACGACCTTGATAAGAAACGGAAGCTGGGACATTATTTTTGTGTAATTAATCCTTCGTTCTTTACGGATACTGATATATTTTTAGAGCAAATGGATCAAATGATCGAAGAGCTTCGACAGGTTGAACCTGCTCCAGGATTCGATCGCGTATATGTACCGGGTGAGATTGAACAAATCAATGAAGAAAAAAACCTGAAACAAGGTATTACGATAGCATCAAGTGTTTATGAATTTCTTACAAAGTAGGTGGGGAAATGAAAGCGGTTCAAGTACGGAAAGCTCATGAACTGATCATTCAAGAAGTGGAAAAACCTCGGATTTCAAACTCTACGGATGTCCTTGTGAAAGTAAAAAGAGTCGGGATTTGCGGATCGGATATGCATATTTATCATGGTACGAATCCACTTGCTACACTGCCGCGAGTCGTTGGACATGAAGTAGCGGGAGAAGTTGTGGAGATAGGTCAAGATGTCGCGGGCATAAAAGTGGGGGACCACGTTGTTATTGAGCCCATCAGTTATTGCGGGGAGTGTTATGCCTGCCGCAAAGGCCGCCAAAATGTTTGTGAAAAACTGTCCGTTTTTGGCGTGCATGAAGATGGTGGAATGAGGGAATGGTTCGTCCTTCCGGAGAAACAATTACATGTCGTGGATCCCGCTTTAGCTTGGGAAGAAATAGTATTGGCTGAGCCATACACTATCGGCGCACAGGCCGTATGGAGAGGCGAAGTGGAGGAAGGAGAAACAGTGCTTATCCAGGGAGCTGGGCCTATTGGCATTTGCATATTAAAGATGGCAAAGCTTCAAGGAGCATCAGTGATGATCACGGATTTAAGTGATGAGCGTTTGGAATTCGCTAAAGAAAGCGGCGCCGATATCACCGTCCATGCTGGTAAAGAAGATGTTCAAAAACGAGTGGAAGAATGGACGAATGGCGAAGGGGCCAACGTCGTCATTGATGCAGTATGCTTGCCGATGACATTTGAATTGTCCTTCGATGTCGTGTCAACGGCGGGGCGGATTGTCGTACTCGGTTTTGATGAACGTCCTTCATCGGTTTCCCAGCTACCGATCACAAAAAAGGAAGTATCGGTGAAGGGGTCTAGATTGCAAACCGATCAGTTCCCAAAAGTGGTAAAACTTTTGAATGAAGGAAAACTCAGACATGAAGGTTTAGTTACCCATACATTTTCGCTCGATAATATCCAGGAAGCATTTAATTTTGTTGAAAATCATCCCGAACAAGTTCGAAAAGCGATCATCGTTTTTAATTAAGGGGTAGGGGGTAGGAGCTATGGATAAACATTCAATCATACATCGAATAACGGAATCGAAAGTTGTAGCTGTAATCCGGGGACAGGATGCAAAGGAGG
>NZ_JBHVQU010000303.1:0-3793 GCF_042886655.1 Peribacillus sp. NPDC058002
GTGTACGGTCATTTAATTTTTCACCGATCGATTCCATTAAGGTACTGGTTTTATTCGGCTGTAAAAAGTCTCCTTTTCTTGCTTGGGTCCTCCAGCGCCAGCTTAAATATCTTGTAAGCCTTTTTTCCCAAAGTTGCTTATAAGGATTATATTGAAGGGCCTTTATCGAAAGAAGGGCGACTTGCCTCGCAGAGCCATTAAGATACTTAGCGAAAACCTTGTCAATCGTGAACGTTATCTTTTTCCTGCAAGTTTCTTCCGATATATCATATTCCACACCAGCACGATCTTTAAAAATAAATGTCCTCCCTTGTAGCTTTGTCTGAACAGGCTTACCATTTTCATAGATGGTAGCTTTGTTAATGTTAATCCAGATGCTTTGTATATTTGTAAGCGATTTCAAAATTTGTTCACGCTGTTTAGGTTCGTAACCACCCCGACGTCCGAATCCACCAAGTTTTGGCTTCAATCCTCTTATTGAAAGGAGGTCATTTAAACAAATTTCCACTGTTTCCTCATTATGAGCAGCCTTTGACAAGAAAAGGCTGCAAAGAGCATCAAAAACATCGACATCAACATCAGATAAAGAGTGGAAACGGTTCCAAGCTTCTTTTACATTCGACTGCTCAAGGGTTGTATGATCGTTCCCAAAAGGGATTATTTGTATGTATCCTTCCGTATTCCCCTTTAATATTGGAGTTGCAGGCCAAGGGTTGTTTTCAATGATTTCGAATTTTTTTTTATAAATTGCATCTCTAACCGACTGATATGGAGCACTATTCATTACAAGCAAATGATCTTGGATTGTAAAGTTGAAAGCAAAATCCCTCATCGTGGATAATAGTACATCCGATGTTTGCAAATCCCTCTTAAAACATAGCAGGTTTTCTATCTTTTCGATCGTATTATTTTCGATATTAAATTCAATCATGATCTTATCGATCCACTTTTTAATATACTCATTAACGATATCTGTTACTTTCGATAAAAATTCAGTGTTTTCAGTAAAATGTTTTGTGAGATGACTGTAAAATAGCTTATTTAATGCTTGATCATCAAGTCTTTCCATTTCATTAAAGCCTATTGTTAAGGCTATTTCCTCAAGGACCCATTCTTTTACCAGCAGTCTAAACCAGCTGTAAAAGTCCTCCCAAACCGTTTTCTCAGCTAAAAAGGTATCTTTTTTTAATTTTTTTTCCATTTGGTAAATTGAATCTTCCATTAAATGTTTATCTTTTAAAATAGCATGATTTCCTGTAGAAATCCTATCATATTCACTTAATAGATAGAATACGACATGTTGGGCAATATGGGATAATGTTTCATTTCTCGCCGTTAACCGCAGCTTGGCAAATAGCTCTTCGTTCTCTTTATATGCATGTTCCCAAATAACAAAACTTTTATTATTCAATCCATCTTTAAAGGTTAGAAACCCTTTCGAATCTTTTAGCTTGTGTGTTTTGAATTTATTATTGAAATCATGAAATTGATTGTTTTGCTCATATATGCAAAGAACCAAAAAATTATTTATTTTGCTTGAACAGCGGTTCGATAAATACTCAAAGCTCTGATTCCTTAGGTTCGGTTCCATTTTCCCACTATGTCTGTCATTGCTATTCAACATGAATACCTCCTAATTCAAACTGCGTCTAAAAACAAAGTACTCAGTGAGTTAGATGAAAAAAATTCGTAAAATTCTTTTAAGCTACTAAATATTTTTAGTCTTTTTATATATATTCCATATAAAATTGAAAAATCCTTCCATGCATTACAAGTGAAACTGCCCTTTTTTCTGAATAAATGTAACTAGCAACATATACCCATTACCTTCTGAATCATCCTTTGCGTAAGAATCAGATTAGGAACGCTTCCACTTTCATCCGTGAGATGAAAATCTCACCATATTCCATATTTAAAGGGATTCGCACCACTTTTCTTATTTATGAACATACCCTGCACGGTAATGAATTAATGTTCATGAATAATTAATGCTAGGAAATTTAACCCAAGACTTTCACCCTTTTCCCAATCGTATAAATATTCAAAAAAATGTCGAGTTGAGTCATCTATCCTTTTACCCTTATACTAGGGAAGAAAAATCGAAGGAGGAATTACACATGAAGAAGGAAATTTCAATTATTGGTGTTCCAATGGATCTTGGTCAAACTAGAAGAGGAGTGGATATGGGGCCTAGTGCCATAAGATATGCAGGATTGAGTGAAAGACTAGAAAACATTGGCTATACTGTCCGTGATGAAGGTGATATTAAAGTAGAAATACAGGAAAGAGCACAAAGTGATATCGACACAAATCTAAAGAATCTGCAGGACGTAGCAGAAGGTAATGAAAAATTGAGTCAAAAAGTGGATGAAGTCATCCAATCCAATCGGTTTCCTTTAGTATTAGGTGGAGATCACAGTATAGCAATCGGGACATTAGCCGGTTTAGCGAAGCATTCTGAAAACTTAGGGGTAATATGGTATGATGCACATGGGGATTTAAACACTGCCGAAACTTCCCCATCAGGAAACATACATGGTATGTCCCTTGCAGTAAGTTTGGGTCTTGGCCACCCTGCACTGACTAACATTGGCGGATATTCTCCAAAGGTCAAACCAGAAAATATTGTCATTATTGGTGCCCGTTCTTTAGACCAAGGTGAGAAAGAGTTAATCAGGGAAAAAGGAATTAAAGTCTATACGATGCATGAGATTGATAGAATGGGCATGACAAAAGTGATGGAAGAATCGATTGCCTATCTGAAGGAACGTACGGATCTTGTTCATTTATCACTTGATTTAGATGGTCTTGATCCAGATGATGCACCAGGGGTCGGAACGCCTGTAATGGGAGGAATTAGTTACCGTGAAAGCCATCTTGCCATGGAAATGCTAGCTGAAGCTAATATCATTACATCAGCAGAGTTTGTTGAGATAAACCCAATATTGGACGAGCATAATAAAACGGCTGAAGTTGCTGTTGCATTAATGGGCTCATTGCTTGGGGAAAAATTACTTTATGGAGCGGAAGATCATATCACTCCTGATTTATTGGCTCATGTTAAATAATCGGACTCAATGTTTTTTATAGAAAAATAGAGAGTTCGTTAAAGTGATAATCCATAGGAAAAAGCCCATACTTCTTTTATGTGCTTCTTCCCCCGTTGACGGATAATCGACTTGAACCAATTTACATCCCTAGTTTCCTGACGCTTGGCTTCCTTTTCTTTATTAAGCGGCGCTTTCGAAATTAATTCTGCATAGGTACCTTTGTTCATTGACTCATTATTCTTTAATGCAGAAGTAATCTCTTTTCGGAGGGAATTCGATACCATCTAAGAATCAAAGCTATTAGACTTGTGAAAACACAAATTCCCTAATAACGTCCCAACATAAATGAAACCGTTTGCACCCATCAGGTAAAGGAGTTTTTCAATGAAAACAGCAGAAAATCAACCAAATGAATTAAAACGGAGCATGAAAGCAAGACATTTATTTATGATTTCTATAGGGGGATGTATTGGTACGGGCTTTTTCATTGGTTCAGGCTATACCATTCATGAAGCAGGAGCATTCGGTGCTATCCTCTCTTACATAGTCGGCGGCTTCATCATGTATTTAACGATGCTTTGTCTAGGTGAACTATCCGTTGCCATGCCTGTTTCCGGTTCGTTTCAGACATATGCGACTAAGTTCATCGGTCCTGGAACCGGGTTTGCCATCGGATGGCTTTACTGGTTAGGTTGGGCTGTTACAGTTGCTTTAGAGTTTTTGGCAGCAGGACAGCTTATGCA
>NZ_JBHVQU010000304.1:0-3774 GCF_042886655.1 Peribacillus sp. NPDC058002
GTATATGACCCCGAAAAAATGGCGCAAGCAGGGACGGGCTTTCGTTCGTGATGTGGATGCGTCGCTTGGCGGCTATATCCGCGGGCAAATCATCGTTTGTGTCGTGATCGGTTTGATTTCCTCGCTGCTCTTCTGGATAGTCGGAATGAAATATCCGCTTCTATTGGGGGCGATAATCGGAATAACGAATGTCATCCCGTATTTCGGGCCGATTATCGGGGCCATTCCTGCAGTGGTCATCGCCGCGACAATGTCAGTTAAAATGGTGTTGATCATTGCGGTCATCGTGCTCGTACTTCAATTTCTTGAGGGAAATATCCTGTCACCGTTAATTGTCGGTAAAAGCCTCCATATGCATCCGCTGTTCATCATGCTTGCATTATTGGCGGGGGGCGAAATAGGCGGTATCGTGGGCATGGTCGTTTCGATTCCCCTCTTGGCTGTGTTGAAAGTTTTTGTACTTCATGCCCGCGTTCACTTTAGAAAGAAGCCGCCCCTTATTGACAAATAAAAGTCTTGTGAATATAATCCTTTACATAAGATAATTCGTTGAAGGATGAAGTATGCTGAAGTCCATCTAAAAGAGAGGGGTCCCCCAGGCTGAAAGGGACTGCCAGGTGAAGAGCAGCAGAAAGCTAGTCCTGAGAGCAGCTAATACCTGCCGTCATGCCGCGTTAAGGCTTTTATGAAGGTGATGGGCCTAGGTGAATTCCTGCGTCCATAATCAGGGTGGTACCGCGAGTCAACTCTCGTCCCTGTTTTTGGGATGGGGGTTTTTTGTGTGCTCAAAATTACATAATTTTAAAAGGAGGATATATATGAAGTATTTAACTGGTGCTCAAATCCGCCAAATGTATTTAGATTTTTTCAGTGAAAAAGGCCATAACATCGAACCAAGTGCGTCATTGGTTCCTCATGAAGATCCATCATTGCTTTGGATCAATTCCGGGGTGGCGACGTTAAAGAAATATTTTGATGGACGGGTGATTCCAGAAAATCCAAGGATCACAAATGCCCAAAAGGCCATCCGTACGAACGATATTGAAAACGTGGGGAAAACGGCACGTCATCATACGTTTTTCGAAATGCTCGGAAACTTCTCCATTGGTGAATACTTCAAAGAAGAAGCCATTACATGGGCTTGGGAGTTTTTGACGGATGAAAAATGGATTGGCTTCGACAAAGAGAAATTGGCTGTGACGATCCATCCTGAAGATGATGAAGCATTCGAACTCTGGAATAAGAAAATAGGTGTTCCTGCTGAAAGGATCATTCGCCTGGAAGAAAACTTCTGGGATATCGGTGAGGGTCCAAGCGGCCCGAATACAGAGATTTTCTATGACCGGGGACCGGCATATGGCGATGATCCGAATGATCAAGAACTATATCCAGGCGGGGAAAATGAACGTCATCTGGAAGTCTGGAACCTTGTGTTTTCTCAATTCAACCATAATCCTGATGGTTCTTACACACCTCTTCCAAAGAAGAATATCGATACAGGAATGGGCCTTGAACGTATGGCTTCCGTCGTTCAAGATGTGGCGACGAACTATGATACAGATTTATTCATGCCGATCATCCGGGCAGTCGAAGAGATTTCCGATGTGAAGTATGGTGCCGATACAGAAAAAGATGTGGCCTTCAAGGTCATTGCCGACCATATTCGTACGGTAGCCTTTGCAGTAGGCGACGGGGCTCTTCCATCCAACGAAGGCCGCGGTTATGTATTGCGCCGTTTACTTCGCAGAGCGGTTCGATATGCTAAGCAAATCAACATCAATCGACCATTCATGTTCGAGCTTGTGACGGTCGTAGGCGAAATCATGAAAGACTTCTACCCTGAAGTCCTCAAGAATAAAGAGTTCATTGCAAAAGTAATCAAAAATGAAGAGGAACGCTTCCATGAAACCCTGAATGATGGACTGTCCATCCTTTCTGAAGTCATTAAAAAGGAAAAGGAAAAAGGCGGTACGACCATTCCGGGCAGTGATGCATTCCGTTTATATGACACATATGGTTTCCCGATTGAGTTAACGGAAGAATATGCAGAAGAAGAAGGCATGACAGTCGATCAAGCCGGATTTGAAAAAGAGATGGATGCACAGCGTGAACGTGCCCGTTCAGCGCGTCAAGATGTGGATTCGATGCAAATCCAAGGCGGGGTATTGGGCGATATAAAAGTTGAAAGTGAATTTGTCGGCTATGATCAAGTAGCTGTCGAAGCCACAGTTGCTGCCATCGTAAAAAATGGCGAGCTTGTAACGGAGGCAGAAGAAGGAGAAGAAGTTCAAGTGATACTGAACAAGACTCCTTTCTACGCGGAGAGCGGCGGACAAATAGCCGATATAGGAACGATGGCCAGTGAATCCGTGAAGGTTGATGTCCTTGATGTCCAAAAAGCTCCTAATGGTCAAAACCTGCACCGTGTAACGGTTACTGCCGGCACTTTAACAGCAGATTCCAATATCGTTGCTGCGGTAAATCAAGAAAACCGCATCCATATCACGAAAAACCATACAGCGACGCACCTTCTGCATCAGGCGTTGAAAGATGTGCTTGGTACACATGTCAACCAAGCTGGTTCACTCGTACAGGCTGAGCGCCTTCGCTTCGACTTCTCTCATTTTGGTCAGATAACGGCGGAAGAGATTGAACAAATCGAAACGATTGTAAATGAAAAGATTTGGCAAAGCTTACAAGTGAATACGGACTATAAAAACATCGATGAAGCAAAGGCTATGGGCGCAATGGCCTTGTTCGGCGAAAAATACGGCAAGATTGTCCGTGTCGTTCAAATAGGTGATTACAGCCTAGAACTTTGCGGCGGTGTCCATGTTCCGAATACAGCGGTAATCGGCTTGTTCAAAATCGTTTCCGAAAGCGGCATCGGAGCTGGGACCCGCCGTATAGAAGCGGTAACGGGTGCCGGGGCATACCAATTGATGACTGAGCAAATCGGTGTCTTGAAGGATGCAGCTGCTAAATTGAAAACAAACTTGAAAGACGTACCTTCAAGAATTGAAACGGTACTGGCAGAAGTGAAGGATCTTCATCGTGAGAATGAAAGCCTAACTGCAAAATTAAGCAATATCGAAGCAAGCAGTCTTGTTTCTAACGTAAAAGAAGTAAATGGGGTTCAAGTATTGGTGGCGAAGGTTCAAGCTACCGACATGAATAATCTGCGTGCCATGGCGGATGATTTGAAACAAAAGCTCGATTCTGTCATCATCGTATTAGGTTCGGCCCAAGGTGATAAAGTCAATTTGATTGCCGGGGTGACCAAGGATTACATCGATCGCGGTTTCCATGCTGGTAAATTGGTCAAAGAAGTTGCTTCCCGCTGCGGCGGCGGCGGCGGCGGCCGTCCAGATATGGCCCAAGCCGGCGGAAAAGACCCTGAAAAATTGGATGCAGCACTTAATTTTGTTGAAGAATGGGTCTTATCGATTTCATAATCAATGGAAAGTGTTGTACAATGTAGGTAATAGTGGATTCTGGACGCTGAGGAGAGGTGCATGTTAATGAGTTCCTTTGATAAAACGATGAAATTTAATTTTCCCGAAGAACCATTCGAAAGAGATGTACAAGAAGTACTGTCTCAAGTATATGTTGCACTTCAGGAAAAAGGTTATAACCCTATAAACCAGATTGTCGGTTATCTATTATCTGGTGACCCGGCCTACATCCCGCGCCATATGGATGCTCGGAACATTATTCGTAAGCTTGAACGCGATGAAATCATCGAAGAATTGGTTAAATCGTATCTTAAGAACC
>NZ_JBHVQU010000305.1:0-3766 GCF_042886655.1 Peribacillus sp. NPDC058002
ATGCCTTTCATTTTAGGGATTGTAGGTATCATTGTAGGAATAGTGGCCAGAAGCCGAGGGTCGAACCTGGGTACCTGGGCCATTGGCATAGGTGCAGTCTCCATCATCGTTGCCATATTCATCCTGCCGTTCTTTTAGCTTCATTAAACCCTTTGATGTCATTATGCATCAAAGGGTTTTTCAAATAAAACAAAAAAATCCCGAATGAAAATTCGGGATTTTTTTGTTTTATTTATTTACAGCAGCTTCGGCTCTTTGTTTTTCATAGTACTCTTCAGCGATTTTGTCAATTTCCTTTTTCAGTTCTTCGACCATCGTCTCTTCAGGCACTTTACGTACGATTTGACCTTTTCTAAACAGTAAACCTTCACCTCGGGCCCCGGCAATGCCGATATCAGCCTCACGGGCTTCTCCAGGGCCGTTTACCGCACAACCAAGCACTGATACCTTGATTGGTGCTTTAATCGTCTGGATGTACTCTTCAACTTCATTGGCGATGGAAATCAAATCAATCTCGATTCGGCCGCAAGTAGGGCAGGAAATTAAAGTGGCCATGTTAGACGCAAGGCCAAATACTTTTAGAAGCTCCCTTGCCACCTTCACCTCTTCGACAGGATCGGCACTTAAGGAAACACGCATCGTGCTCCCGATACCTTGACTTAGGATGGCACCTAGTCCGGCAGCGCTTTTTACGGTCCCGGAGAAAAGTGTTCCTGATTCCGTAATTCCAAGATGTAAAGGATAATCGAATGCTTTTGAAGCTTTTTCATATGCTTCGATGGCTAAATTGACATCGGAAGCTTTCATGGAAACGATAATGTCATGAAAATCGAGGTCTTCCAGGATCTTGATATGGTGTAAAGCACTTTCCACCATTCCATCAGCAGTCGGGAAGCCATATTTCTCGATGATTTTCTTCTCGAGAGAACCAGCATTTACCCCGATTCGGATTGGGATTCCTTTAGCCTTTGCAGCTTTTACGACTGCTTCAACCTTTTCACGGCGTCCGATGTTACCAGGATTTATCCTGATTTTATCCGCTCCGCCTTCAATGGCCTTCAGAGCAAGTTTGTAATCGAAATGAATATCGACTACTAGAGGGATGTTTATCCGTTTTTTTATCTCAGAAATTGCATCAGCTGCCCTTTCATCCGGACAGGCGACACGTACGATTTGACATCCCGCTTCTTCAAGACGAAGGATTTCTGCAACCGTTGCTTCAACATCATGTGTTTTTGTCGTTGTCATGCTTTGTACGATAACTTCATTATTGCCGCCAATCGTTAAGTTTCCGACTTTAATTGGCCGCGTCTTGGTGCGATGTATGATTTCACTCAAGTGGAATTCTCTCCTTTAGGAAAAAATCAGTTTTGATTTTTAATTTGCTTCTCTGAAATATTGTATCAATGTACATACCGCTTGACAAGGAAATAGGTCGCATAATCTTTTTTCAATATGAGATATTTCCTATTTCAGGATATACCTGATGCTTGGAAAACCACTTTAATGGTTCTTGTGAAGGCGCAGATCCCTTTTGACAGTTATTTATAAACGGGTATCTTATATGTTTTGCCAATCTGCATATTTTCGGGTTTCAATCCTTCATTCAAACTTTGAAAGTCAGCGATGATCGTTTCGATTGGCTGATTGGATCCGTCTTTTTCCGTTTCAACAATGGAGAGTAAGGTATCCCCGGGTTTCATGGTGATTTCTTTATAAGCGGCAGATGGTGCGGATGCTGTCTGGCTGGCCGGCACGGCCGGTTCGCCTGTAGAGGCCGGTGGATGGGAAGCCGGCAGGGTACCAGTAGTCAAATCAAAATAAATAATGAATAAAGTGAAACAGAATGAGATAAAAAGCAGTAGCCGTTTCAATTTTCCATCCTCCCAAGCTTGTCTTTAATTCATCATACTTGGAGGGAACAAAAAATATGCCTAAAAATGGGCGGTTTTTTAAAATGGAATGTGAGATTGACCATTCATATCTATTTTGGTTATTGAGGAACATCCTTAATATTTGAATGTGTGCTAAGAAAGGAGCGAATTTCCTTTGGGGTCAGGCCGATCTTTTTTGCCTCCATTATGAGTAACAACCACTGTACATCAATATGACTCTCCTTCACGTCTATCACCTCTTAAATACTATTTCAAACATAAGTATAGGAATAACTTGGTGAGTATTTTGTCGAATTAAGTAGATATAAAAAAATGATTACTGTAGTCATATGCGGAAAGGCACGGATTAATCGATTTTATACAAAAGCAAAAAGATCCGGAACAGGTGCGTCGGATCTTGGTTTGGAGGCTAATGAGTTCTATCTAAATTTAACATGTTGATAGAACCCGCGGGAGCAAAGAGGACCGCCAGCGGAAAGTCAGTGTCCTACGTTCCAATCAACGTTCGAATTTTACAAACCCATAAATACTGTAGGCAAACCCGATGAGAATCAAGTTTGCCTATAGTATGAGTTCGAATCTTTTTAATTCAATTTCCGATCTTATTGGCTGATGTTTCTTTAATGGATAAATATAACATCATCAATGTCACAAACCAACTAATGATGGAAGCGAATGGTACAATTGCTTGAAAAGCATCCATGATGGTGAAAAATATGGTGGCAAGCGTTATGCTGTATGCACTGATTCTCCAAAGATGCCTATAGGAAAGAGGACGGCCAAGAGCATTTTTGAAAAAAAGACCGAAAGCGGCAAGGATTGTCACTTTAATGAAGATTCCGCTAGCAGTAAACAGGTATAATATAAGTAGAAGCAATGGAAGGATGATTGGCAGCACAGATTCCACTGAATCAAGCCAAGTGGATATTTCCTGATTATTTCCCTCCAGAACTGAATATGGAGAGGATTGCACGTTGCCTCCGGATACGAAAACCAGATCAGACTTTAAAAGCGCGACAGCCTCATCAGCTTTTGCAGCTACTTCTTCCGGGGCCAAGGTTCCCGTGCCATCTACAAAAATTTGATAGCCGTTTTTATTCAGGCTAAATGGCTCATCTTTTTCAGTCGTCAACGTGCCATTTTTGATTTCAAATGGCGGTAAGTCTTCGGATACTGTTTCGTGCATGGCATCTATCCCGTCAGCTACCATTGTACCGAAATAAAAAGCTGAAGGGAGAAAGGCGATGAGACTTATAAAGAAAACGAATAAAATCGTTTTCCCGATACCTTGGTTTTGAAAGGAAGCGATATCTTTAGGAGAATATAAGCTTACCCAAAGTTGTTTGAATATGTTCAATGTTTTCAGCACCTAACTATATAAGATTCCTAACCAATTTTAACTATATGGGAAAAATAAAACAACCTGTATTCCACTTCATTGGTTTCAATCATCAGTAATGAGGCAATTATGGAGAGATAAAGTCAAATCATAAATGATTTGAGAAAGGGGCGTTTAGTTATGGATACACTATTTTGGATAATAATTACCCTCATGTTCATAATGGGATTTGTCGGTCTGATTTTTCCAATCATCCCAAGTGTTTTGTTCATTTTCGGCGGAATATTGTTATATGGACTATTTTATTCTTTTGAACCATTTGGCTGGTTTTTCTGGACGGTCCAAATTTTATTCGTCATCCTTTTATTTGCAGCTGATTATATAGCGAATATGGTCGGGGTCAAAAAGTATGGCGGCACGAAAGCGGGGATTTGGGGCAGTACGATCGGGCTTCTGGTCGGGCCATTCGTGATTCCGTTCGTCGGAATACTAATAGGTCCTTTCATCGGGGCATTCCTGGCTGAGATAATTG
>NZ_JBHVQU010000306.1:0-3753 GCF_042886655.1 Peribacillus sp. NPDC058002
TATTGGGCCAGATCTAAAAATATACGATATTCCCTCGATTGATGAAAATGGGGGATTTGCATCAACGATTGTCGTCGGTGCAGTAGAAAAAGGGAAAGTAGTTCCTGTCCGTTAACTGGTTAAAGGGATGCATGTTCCGGATAGTATACCAGTTTAACATTTTGTTAAATATTTGTTCGTGTATCGTTCCTGATCATTGGGACGGTACACGTTTTTTTATTGTTGAAAAAATCTACACCTTAAAATAGTAGGCTCCTAAAGCGGCCATAGATTCATATTTTATTTAAAAAGGAGTTCGCCGGCATTGGGGTTTGAGGAAAGAAACATGATAATTAACAAATTTTACAATATATCTTGTATCCGAGTAATGAAAACGCTATCATTGAATATAATATGAAATATAATTTCATTATTTTCTATTAAAAAATGAAATTATATTTAAGTAATTGTTTATAGGAGGATTTAATTGTCTATGGAGGAACATTTGCGTTCATTAACGACTGAATTACGGAACGAAAAGACGATGAATATCGATAGTGTAAATACGATGGAAGTCATTTCTGCAATCAATAAGGAAGATTTTAAAGTGGCAGCAGCGGTCCAGGAGGTATTGCCAGAGATTGAAACGGTAGTTGAATGGGCTTGTGAATCATTAAAAAACGGAGGGAGACTCATATACATCGGAGCGGGAACGAGCGGAAGACTCGGCGTTCTGGATGCCGTGGAATGTCCCCCGACTTTCAGCACACCACCTGATAAGGTGCTGGGAATAATCGCAGGAGGGGAAAAGGCGTTTGTTCGGGCTGTTGAAGGAGCAGAGGATAAAGAAGAGTTTGGGGAATGTGATCTGATTGACGTGGAACTTACAGCAAATGATACGGTTATTGGCATCGCGGCTAGCGGCCGTACCCCTTATGTGAGGGGTGCTTTACGTTATGCGAGAAAAGTTGGGGCTAAAGCGGCGGCATTATCATGCAATAAAAACGCGAGCATCACGGAAGCAGCTGATATAGGGATCGAAGTGGTGGTCGGACCGGAAGTGTTAACAGGATCCACGAGAATGAAAGCGGCAACTGCACATAAAATGGTACTCAATATGATTTCAACTGCAACCATGATCCGGTTGGGAAAAGTCTATGAAAATCTGATGGTCGATGTTAATGTCAGTAATCAAAAACTGAAGGACCGTGCAATAAGCATCATAGAAACTGTAACGAATGCTGACTATGATCAAGCTTTGAATACACTTGAAAAGGCCAGTAATCAAGTTAAACCAGCGATTGTCATGATAAAAACGGCAACTGATTATGAAAAAGCAATGGAGTTACTGGAGAATGCGGATGGAGATGTCAGAAAAGCCATCTCGATCCATGAAGATTAAGGAGGGAAGCAATGGCTACAGGAGGATTATCCATCATACAGACGATGTTGAGCAAGCTGCCGCAATCAGAACAAAAACTAGCAGAATATATACTACAAAATCCTCATGAAGTTGTGAACAGCACTGTACAGGAATTAAGTACCTCTGCCCAAACTAGCGGGGCCGCTGTTATTAGGCTGTGTAAATCGCTTGGAATAAAAGGGTTTCAAGATTTGAAAATAAGGATTGCTGGAGATTTGATGAAAACCGTCGAACAGGGTTATCGGGATATCGAGCCTTCCGAATCACTGTATCGGATTGTGGAGAAAACAACGAGTAATTCGATTCAGTCCATTAGGGATACATCTGAAATAATCGATCACGATAATCTCAAACATGCGATACAGCTGATGCTGAATGCTAAGACCGTCCACTTTTGCGGTGTGGGTGCTTCGAATATAGTTGCTGCTGACGCTCAGCAAAAATTACTTCGCGTCAATAAAGGGGCAACAGCTTTTACGGATATGCATTTAGTTGCAACCCTGATTGCAAATGCTGATGAAAATGACATCGTTTTTGCCGTTTCATTTTCAGGGGAAACACTTGAAGTTATCAATATATTGAAGCTGGCAAAGGAACGTGGGGTCAAGACAATCGGGCTGACTCATTATGGCCAAACAACGGTATCATCCTTGTGCGACGTCACACTGTATACATCCTATTCGAATGAAGCACCATTTCGAAGTGCAGCAACATCCTCACGATTGGCGCAATTATATATGATTGACATTTTGTTTTTGGGGATGGCTTCAGAACAATATGAAGAGACTGTCCAATATATCGATAACACCAGGTCTGCCATTAAATCGATGACAGATCGATATAAATGATTCATACGAGATTTGACAAAGGGAGGGCTTTTGAATGGGTAAGGGGGATAAGTACGCCAACTTAGCAGAAGAGTTATTGGGGAAATTAGGTGGGGCATCTAATGTTGCCGATGCTGCACATTGTATGACCAGACTCAGGGTACTGCCAATCGATCGTTCGAAAGTGAAAATGGAAGATATAAAAAATACGGAAGGCGTTTTTGGCGTCATTGAAGAGGAAACGATCCAAATCGTCCTCGGGCCAGGCGTGGTGAACAAGGTTCATACAGAATTTGAAAAGCTTATGGAGGAATCCTCTGGCGATTTGAACCTAAAAGAAGTAGCCTCGAAGAATAAATCTGAGATTGATAGGAAAAACGCAAAACCGTTTAAACTTTTTTTACGCAGGATTGCAAGTATTTTCATCCCTTTAATTCCCGCCTTAGTGGCATCAGGTTTGATTACCGGCATTACAAAAGCAATCGTTCAAGCGGGCTGGCTTGCAGCAGAATCGCAATTAGCCATCATTTTAACCGTTATCGGATCGGGGCTGTTTGCCTACTTGGGGATTTTGGTTGGGACCAATGCAGCAAAAGAATACGGTGGATCACCTGCACTTGGTGCACTTGCAGGTATCTTGGTCATAAACCCGGCCGTCGGCGACATTTCATTGTTCGGTGAAAATTTGCTCCCCGGTCGCGGCGGGTTAATAGGAGTCCTTTTTGCAGCTATTTTCATAGCCTTGGTGGAAAAACAGGTCAGGAAATTCATTCCTCAATCACTGGATATCATTTTGACGCCAACCATCGCTTTACTCATTACTGGGATTGTCACTTACATTATTTTTATGCCGGTAGGAGGGTTTTTATCGGATGCGATTACGACTGGGTTATTGAATGTTTTGGATTTCGGTGGTGTCGTAGCTGGATTCGTGCTTGGTGCGGCCTTTCTCCCTCTCGTCATTACTGGTTTACATCAAGGTTTAACGCCTGTCCATCTAGAATTGATCAATTCGATTGGTGATGATCCACTGCTTCCAATTTTGGCGATGGGTGGCGCGGGCCAAGTTGGAGCGGCATTTGCCATCTATATGAAAACCAAGAAAGCAAGTTTGAAGCGAGCTATTGGAGGGGGCCTTCCTTCCGGGATGCTAGGTATCGGTGAACCCCTTATATTTGGAGTGACCCTGCCATTGGGGAGGCCTTTCTTAACTGCATGTTTAGGTGCAGGAGTAGGTGGAGCCTTCCAAGCTCAATTCGGAATCGCAACGTCGTCCATCGGTGTGTCCGGACTGCCGCTTACCTTTTTAGTTCATCCAAATCAAATCGGATTGTTCCTCGCTGGCTTGTTCATTTCCTATATAGCAGGTTTTATTTTTACGTATTTGTTTGGATTCAAAGATGAAATGGTGGTTGAATTCAAGTGATCGGAATTTCTTTTTATCTACAAGATCCGCATGCAGAAACACAAATCATCCATGCTGCTAACCTGGGAGTGAAAAGAGCATTCACCTCGCTTCATATT
>NZ_JBHVQU010000307.1:0-3730 GCF_042886655.1 Peribacillus sp. NPDC058002
TTTGCCAGTATTTATAGCAGGATGGGCACCAAGGTTACCGTTATCGAAAGGGGGGCAAAGCTGCTTCCGGGGGAAGACGATGATATTACGAGCATCCTGCATGGAGAATTGAAAAAACAAGGCGTAACGGTCCATACCTCCACATCTGTCAAAAACATCAATGCAACCAGTAAGACGGTATTTTTGGAGAAAAGCAATGGCGAATCGGAAGAACTTCATGCAGATTACGTACTTGTATCAATAGGGAGAAAACCAAGAGTGAACGAAATGGGCTTAGAGGGAAATGATATTGATTTTTCCCGACTTGGCATCTCCGTGGATGATCGAATGCAAACAAGCAATCCATCGATTTATGCCTGCGGTGATGTGATAGGGGGCATACAACTTGCCCATGTTGCTTTTCATGAAGGGCGAGTTGCGGCTCTGAATGCCTGTGGTCAATTTGCACAAGTGAATTACCGGGCAATCCCTCGCTGCATTTATACCTCCCCGGAGATTGCCAGTGTAGGCTTGACCGAAAAAGAAGCGCGTAAAAAATATGGGGAAATTAAAGTTGGTGAATTCGCTTTTTCGGCAAATGGGAAAGCGATCCTTTCCAATGAACCGGTAGGAAAGGTCAAAGTCCTAGTGAACCCACAATATAATGAAATTCTAGGTTTTACCATTGTTGGTCAGCATGCGACAGAATTGATTGGCCAAGGTACGCTCATGCTGCATGCAGAAATAACGGCAGATATGATGGGTGATTTTGTAGCGGCACATCCAACCTTGTCGGAATCCATTCATGAAGCTTTTTTGAACGTTGAAGGTCAAGCTGTGCATTCGTAAAAACCAGAAGGGGGATTTTTATATGGCTAGCGGTCAACGTACGGCGGTAGTCACTGGTGCAGGACGCGGTATCGGACGTGCCATTGCATTAAGATTAGCTCAAGATGGATTGAATGTGGTCATTAATGATGTCAATCTGGATACGGCTGAATCAGTCGTGAATGAGATCAGGGAAATTGGGCGTGAAAGCTTTGCCGTTAAAGCGGATGTAAGCAATAGACGGGAAGTATTCGAAATGGTGAAACAAGTTGTGGAACGTTTTGGACAACTGGACGTTATGGTTTCAAATGCAGGTATTGCTCAAATAAAGCCTCTATTGGAAGTAACTCAAGAGGATCTGGAACAGATTTTCAATATAAATGTAAATGGTGTCCTCTTTTGCCTCCAAGCTGCTGCTGAACAAATGAAAAAGCAGGAAGGCGGGAAAATTATAAGTGCTGCCAGCATCGCCAGTTACAAAGGCTTTAGTTTACTAGGTACATACTCGGCCACAAAATTTGCCGTAAGAGGCATTACACAAGCGGCAGCACAGGAATTGGCCCAGTTTGGCATTACGGTGAATGCATACTGTCCAGGAATTGTCGGGACGCAAATGTGGGATTTAATCGATGAAAAAATGGGTCAATATATGAATCTTGCTAAAGGTGAAACATTTAAAAAGTTTACAGATTCCATAACCTTAGGACGCTCCGAAACGCCAGAAGATGTTGCGAAATTCGTATCTTACCTTGCTTCACCGGATTCGGATTATATGACAGGGCAATCCATCATGATTGATGGCGGGGTTATATTTTCATAAAACTAACTCATTATATTTTAGATGGAGAAGCATCGTGTGAATGATCACATGATGCTTTTTGTGTAAACTAAATCTATATATTGTAAGCGGATACATAATCTACTATAATTAAATGGACCTCGATTAACATCCTATTTTATACTCAATGGTATTTTTCCTCTAGATTGACTGGTCAAATGCAGGTTTAAACCAAATGATTAGAGGAGGATTTTATGCTATCCACTAGTTGTTATCTACGCACATGGGAACGCTTTGTAAGTGAAGGGGTTCTCGATTCAAATCGTCTGAACAAGCGAATAATGGAATCCTGGCATCGCTGCAAAAAAGAACAGGTCAATCCATACCTTAATAAAGGCAAACACATTTTGACGAATGAATTATTGGACATTCAAAGAGAAAAGAACTCCTTCCTATTAGAGGTGGCATCACCCCAATTAACTAGGATGAATCAATCGATAAAAGAATCTGGAATGATGGCTTTATTGGTCGATCCGGATGGATATGTCCTGTCACTTTCCGGAAGCGAGAAAATCCTCGAGGAGGCGGGCAAAATAAATTTTGTGGAGGGCGTATGCTGGACGGAGGGGGAGGTCGGAACGAACGCGATTGGAACAGCCTTGAAAACGGGTGAAGCCGTAATGATCCAAGGTACCGAGCACTATTCAATTGCCTCACACAAATGGAGTTGTTCTGCCATGCCCATTTTAAATGAAGACGGTAAGATATTGGGAGTTTTGGATATATCATGTCCAGTAGATTATTTCCATCCCTCCATGCTGGGTATGGTAGCCAGTTTGGCGTATACAATCGAACAGGAAATGGGAATGCGTTCCTATAAAAAGGAGCTGGCACTGACCCAGCACTCGATAGAACTTTCAGAGACCTACCCGGATTTGCCTTTTATCGTCTGTAACCATAAAGAAATGATAATCTCCGCCAGTAAACAGATTCGTAAAAAAATTCCTCAATCCATTGGTATGGCATTGGCCGATCTATTAAATCATGGATATCGAATCGTAAAGGAAAATCCGCTTCTATCCAAAGAGGATAATAGAGTTTCAGGTAAGTGTTTATTCTTATCCGAGAATCATGGTCATGAAACCAATCGGCTTTTCCCTGTTTCATTGCCTGCAGAAAGGTTCGCCTTCAAAGGGGAAAGCGGGATTAGCGAAGCCTTTCATAATACATTACACAAAGTTAAGCTTGTTGCCCCGACAGAAGCAAATGTGTATATTTCTGGTGAAACAGGGGTCGGGAAAGAGCTAATTGCCATGGCCATTCATGAAAATGGGTTTCGTAAAAAAGGACCGTTCGTCACGATAAATTGCGGGGCCATACCTAAAGATTTAATGGAGAGTGAATTATTCGGGTATGTCGATGGTGCTTTTACTGGGGCTAAACGGCAAGGGCACAAAGGGAAATTCGAGCAAGCAAATGGAGGGACCATTTTTCTCGATGAAATCGGTGAAATCCCTTCAGCGATGCAAGTCGCCTTACTGCGTGTACTCCAGGAAAGAAAAATCGTTCCAATCGGTGGCACAAAAAGCATTTCATTGGATATTCGCATTATCACTGCAACACACCGTAATCTTGAAGAGCTTGTCAATGAAGGTTCCTTTCGGAAGGATTTATACTATCGGTTGAACGTTTACCCCATTCATGTACCGCCCTTGAGGGAAAGGATTGAAGACATTCCTTATCTAGTTAACTACTTGTGCTCGAAGAATAATTGGAATATTCCATTAACGGAAGAATTATTGAATCGTTTAAAGGATTACAATTGGCCAGGCAATATTAGAGAACTGCAGAATGTACTTCAGCGATTGACCATCTTACTTGCAGAAGGACCTCTGGATTATGTTGAAGTGCTGAATTCCATGCATTCACTGCCCATTACCCGGCAAGATGATTTCCCTTCATGGGAGGAACCTGGTAAAAAAGGCAATAAGGGAAATGAACTGACGATCCGTGAAAAAATTCAACGGGATTTAATGCTAGAGGCATTACAAAAATCAAAAGGGAATGTAACGGCTGCAGCAAAGTTGATGGATATACCAAGAAGTACATTTTATAAGCGGCTCCATAAGTATGGTATATAGACAG
>NZ_JBHVQU010000308.1:0-3718 GCF_042886655.1 Peribacillus sp. NPDC058002
GAGCTGCGCTTATCACTTATACCCGTACAAAAGATACAAGCATGAAGTCCTTGTAAAATCAGTTTCGTCACCTAAATTAACAATCCAACCCTTGAATTATCAAGGGTTTTTTCTTGTGCCGACTTAAAAATAAGTCAGTACAATATCGCTCTTTTTTTGCATTTCCCGATAAAATTTCCCACCGCTATTCCGAATCGATCCTTTATTTGTATAAATATGTCGATAGTTAAAATATTCAAAAAATGATATTTTTTTGAATGCCCATGTTATATTGTTAATGGAAAAAAATACTTGTCAAGTAAGGTGAGTGTGTGAATATAGAAGTTTTAATTCTCCATTATATTCAGGAAAAACGTCAAAAGCCTAATCATGCCAATGAATTACTCGATTATATTCAGAATGAATATGTAAACGGGAAGCTCTCAATCTTCCAATATAGAAGTCTCTGTCAGGACTTATATCTTCGAGGAGCAAAACAAACGTCTTCTGGATGAAACTACACCCTGTCACAGTCATACTTATTCCTATTCTGAATGGTTTTGTTTCTGGTTTCCTCAATCGACCTAGCTTTAAGTCATTTACTCCCTCCCCAGCATGTTCTTAACTAAATAAAAGCCTCCGTGATCTGTCACCCCAAGACAGTTCACGGAGGTAAATGTAACTTATTCAGACATTGAGAAATTTTCTTTAATTAAATGAATATATCCAAAATTAAAACCAAACCGAATGCCACGAAGGAAAGTAAGGTTTCCATGACTGTCCATGTTTTGAATGTTTCTTTAACGGTTAATCCCATATATTCTTTTACTAACCAGAAACCGGCATCATTAACATGGGAAAACATAAGTGAGCCTGCGCCCGTGGCAATAACGAGTAATTCTAGATTAACACCTGTCATATTGGCAACAACCGGTGAAACGATTCCTGCTGCCGTGGTCAAAGCGACGGTTGCAGAACCCGTGGCAATCCGAATCAATCCGGCCACAAGGAAAGCAAGAATGATCGGTGATAAAGAAATTACTTCAGACATGGAAGCAATTGCAGTCCCAACGCCACTATCAATTAAAATTTGCTTAAATCCTCCGCCAGCACCGATAATAAGGATTATGGAGGCTAATGGCAATAAGCATTCTTCCGTCAATTTTTTAATTAGCGATTTGTCCATTCCCTGTCTGTAACCCAAGAAATAGTAAGCTGCAAAACAGGAGATTAATAGGGCAATCACCGGACTTCCGATAAACAATAAGAATTTTTCAATGGATCCCGGTAGCGGCAAATATGGCGCCAAGACAGTTAAAACCATCAACAATACAGGCAAAAGGATGATGAAGAACGAAACTCCAGTCCCTGGTAACCCACTAGACTTTGTTACCACCCGGATCAATTCCGGTTCACCAACAGGAATAACCCGTTTTTGAACCCATTTTGCGAATAGCGGTCCGGCAATTACAGCAGTCGGGAATGCGATGACCAATGAGTACAGAAGTACGTGTCCCATGTTTGCATTATAGATTCCAATAGCTGTCATGGCTCCAGGATGCGGAGGTACCAGCCCATGTACGATTGATAAACCAGCAAGTACTGGAATACCAATTAACAAGATGTTCATTTTGGTTGATTTCCGAATGGAAATCACCAAAGGCAGCAATATTACTAAACCGACCTCGAAAAATACCGGAATGCCTATGATGAAACCAGATAAAAGCATGGCCCACGGCAGGTTCTTCACGCCGAATTTATTAATGAAAAAGTCAGCAACCTGCATACCGGCTCCAGAGTCGGACATCATCTTTCCTAAGATGGTCCCTAAAGCCAATATTCCAATAAGGTGACCAAGGACCGCTCCGACACCCGTTTCATATGCTCCTACAATCTTGTCCATCGGCAGTCCTGAAAAAACTGCTAAAAATAAACTGGCTACAGTCAAACTAATGAATGCATGCCATTTCCACCAGGACACCCCCAAAATAACAATTACGATGGCTATCAGCGTGATTCCTAATAAATATAGATCCATATGTTCTCCCCATCCCATTGAAATCGCTTACATTCAGCCCGATACAATAATTGGATTATTGTATCGGCTCATTATATGTCACGATGTAGTTCTGTTTAGCCGTGTTGTAATACCCTTCACTGTATTCCATAACATTTCCGTCCCCATCACTGGAAATCCGAATCCTTTTTAATACAGGACTATTGTTTTCGAGTTTAAGTGTTTCGCAAATGTGATCCGGAGCGATGGCAACGGCAAATTCATCTCTGAATGTTTCAAGTTTGACGTTTTGATCTTCCAAAAAACGGTACAATGAATTGATCTGGAGCTCTTTCATATCTTCTTCGTTCATATCGAGTGAAACATAATGTGTAAAGTAAATATAAGGTTCATTGTCCAATAAATATATCCGTTCGATACTTATGCAATGCTCACCAAATAAAGAATGCAGCTTGGAGTCTGAAGAAAGGTCAACATGACTTATGTTTAACACCTTTTTTAAAATGGAGTGCCCTTCCTCCACCAACAGTTCTGTGAAACGCTTCCCTTTGGAAAGTTTGACAATCGAACCATTAGCTATGACCCTAGTGCCTTTGCCGCTTTTCTTTTCAACATACCCCTCTTGCACGAGTTCTTTGATTGCATTACGGACAGTGACCTTACTTACGTTAAATTCTTCTTCCAAAAGAGGCTCAGAGGGAATGTTTGTGTCGATGGCATAAACCCCATGTAAAATACGATCCTTTAATATTTCTTTTATCTGTAAATACATCGGTCCATTTTTTCTGTTCACATTCATTCCTATTCTCCTGCCTTTTATCTCTTAATATCTTCCATTTTACCTTCCATTGCCGAGAGTATATCCTTTTCGGTTGCCAAAGGAGTATCTCCAACGACAGTACATGCCAGCATTCCTGAAACAGCCGCAAACCGAACTGTCTTTTCAGGGGAATATCCTCGTAATTCTCCATGTAAGATTCCGCTGGTGTAAGCATCGCCTGAACCTATTCTATCATATACGGAAAATGATAGGATATCGGAAAAGTAAAATGTTTCTTCCTTGTATATATACCCCCTCAACGTATGGCTATTATCGCTGTTGATTGAACGGTGTGTCCCTGCTATCGACTGAATATTGAATTTTTTTGCCACCTTAGGGATCAACTCGTTTAGCTGTTCTTCCCTTGTGGAGCCTTCAGACTTCATTCCTAAAATATATAGGGCGTCTTTCTCATTCATCATGACGATATCGGCCAAAGCAAGCATTTCTTCATAATGAGGCTTTGCGCCGGCATAACCTCCCTCCCATAAAGAGGGACGGTAGTTGCAATCGAAACAGACTGTACCGCCTTTTTCTTTGACTTTTCTAGCCAGCACCTTCATACTTTCCCGTACATTTTCCGCCATTGCAAGCGTGATTCCGCAAAAATGGATGATATCCGTACTTTCCGAAATCATATCCATGTCATAATCGGATAAGGAGGCTGTATTGAAACTGCTTTCCAGTCGATTGGAATATGTGACACGGCTCGCCCGCTGGCCAAAACCATTTTCCAAAAAGTACATCCCCAAGTACTTGCCACCTCTAGAGATGAAGTTCCTTCCAATTCCTAAGCGCTGCAAAGATGAAATCGCGGAATCCCCAAGTGGGTTATCCGGTAACATTGTCACAATATACCCCTCATGTCCGAGCTTTGCCATCGCAGAAGCAACGTTTACCCC
>NZ_JBHVQU010000309.1:0-3700 GCF_042886655.1 Peribacillus sp. NPDC058002
GTGTATGGTCCATGGGGGAGGCCAGATATGGCTTATTATTCTTTTACTAAAAATATTATTGAAGAGAAAACAATAAAGGTTTTTAATAATGGAGATATGAGAAGAGACTTTACTTATATCGATGATATTGTTGAAGGAATAATCCGGCTACTTGATAAGCCACCGGTTTATAATATTGGATGGGATCGAGCTTACCCTGACCCAAGTTCAAGTTATGCCCCATACAAAGTTTATAATATTGGTAACAATAAGCCGATAAAATTAATGGATTTCATTACCACATTAGAGAAACTAATTGGAAAAAAGGCAAAAATAGAATTCTTACCGATGCAACCGGGAGATGTTAAGGAGACATATGCAGATATTGCCGATTTGCATGCTGATGTGGGGTTCTATCCTTCAACAACAATAGAAGAAGGTTTAACTCATTTTGTGAATTGGTACAAAAATTATAATAAATAAGAAAAAAGAAGCAGTGAATTTTAATAAGTGAGATTTTAGTGGATAAAAAATAATAATGGAATTTCTGTTTCAGACAGAAAGGTATAAAAAATTTCAAACACCTCAACTTGAAAGAATAACAAAGATAAGGTAATGGTGTCAGGCCTTGAGAAGAAATAATTCGGAATAGGTCAAGTTTTAAAATTGTGAAAACCATCAAACGATCCGCCTTCAAATATAGCTTCAATGACACCATTTATTTTTTCTTGTTTTTTTAATCCTTGAGTTGGTATGGAAGGCCAATTAACGAATGCCATTAATAAAATGCTGAAAATTAAAAAATGTCCATGTGAAAACGATGAATGAAGACAGATTCGGTTTAAGTAGATTTAAAGTATGCATGGCAATACATTTCAATATAAATAAAAATATATTGTGTAAAAATCCAAAATCTAATAATAAATAGAAGGGTAAATTATATGCATGCAAAAAGATTAATTGAAAATTTGTAAGTTAATAAAAGGAGAAAGTAATTTGAACCCTGAAAATATGAAAACATCATTGGCAATTCTTAAGAAGCATTTAGATTTTCTCATGAAGTCCTTTACATGTCATTCTACAAAAAGTCCTCTATTCAAATTAAATCCTCTGTTTAAAAACAATTTTATAGTTTGTTCTGAAGACCTACCATACAAAGACATTTCTAAAGCTGATTCCATTTTCACTCATGAATATCACAAGCAAGTGAAACAAATTGGAGAACAAGGAAAGATAAAAAAAATAGGTAATTATCAAGAACTATTAGTTTTAGCAGAACGCGAGAAGAGAAATATGAATTTCTTGTTAAAGGGACTGAGGCATGATGAAAACCATTGCTTATTATGTAAGTGAAAACATTAAAACACACCAACGTTTTATATATAATCAAATCGTAAAGATAAGTAGCTATCGCTCAATCGTAATCGGCCCATTCGATGATACCAACCATACAGAATTCCCCTTTAAAAACTACTATAATTTAAACAAGATTAAAGATCTAGAAAAATTCTTCAAAGAACAGGAAATCATAGCCATTCATGCTCATCACGGAAAACATGGACAAGAAATTTTGCCTGTTTGTGAAAAATATAATATCCCATTAATCGTTAGCATTAGAGGGCGCGATGGTTCTGACAGACCAGAAATTTTCAAGAAAAATGCCCAGCGATATTCATCATTAATTAAACATGGTGCACACTTTTTCCCTGTTTGTCAATATCTTGCACAAGGATTAAGAAGTTTAGGAATTCCGGACGATAAAATTCATGGGTTATATGGAGGTATCGAATTGGATCTTTTCGCCTATTCTACCCCCAAACCACCTAAAGAAGGCGAAATAAGAGTTTTGTCTGTAGGTAGACTTGTAGACAAAAAAGGATATATCACTCTTTTAAAAGCATTTAAACGGATTTATACACAATATCCAAATGCTAGACTGCATATTATCGGAGCAGGTGAAGATGAGAATAAAATTAAATCGGTCATTACAGAATTTAACCTTAAAGATGCTGTGATTATTAGAGGAGCTATGAATTCAAAACAAGTTTCGAACGAATTGAAAAAAGCTCATATCTTTTGCCTTGCAAGTCAGACTGCTAAAAATGGTGATATTGAAGGCATTCCTAATGCCTTAAAAGAAGCAATGGCTAGCGGGTTACCTGTCGTTTCTACTCAACATGCGGGTATCCCTGAATTAATTGAACACCAGAAAACAGGATACCTGGCTCCAGAAAAAAATGATATTGAATTAGCGAAAGGCATACAATTCTTTTTAGAACATCCAGAGGTTTGGAACGACTATACGGAAAGAGCACGGAAAGTTATTGAAGAAAAATTTGATATCAATAAACAAATTATGGAGCAACAAAGATTATATTCACTCGTTAATTCAACGGAAAAGGAAACGGAAAAGGAAACGGAAAAGGAAAAGAACACAGAAAAGGAAACGGAAAAGGAAAAGAACACAGAAAAGGAAACAGAAAAGGAAACGGAAAAGGAAACGGAAAAGGAAAAGGAAACGGAAACGGAAAAGGAAAAGAACAAGAACAAGGAGAAGAAAAAGGAAACGGAAAAGGAAAAGGAAACGGAAAAGAACAAGAACAAGAACAAGAACAAGAACAAGGAAAAGGAAAAGGAAAAGAAAAAGAACAAGAAAAAGGAAAAGAAAAAATGAATCAAGTAAGTAAAACTAAAAAAAAGTTACGAGAAAACAAGGCTGGATGCCCAATAGTTGTTAGATAAAGGGAGTGCCATGGGTTATATTGAGGATTTACGAAGCTTGTAGGGAAATGCAAGTGATTTTAATATGGGCAATAGCATTAATATTCAATCCACTTGTACAGATTTCATTACAATTTCGAACAGATACAAAAGTATAGAGATTACCACCAAAAGATATGGATTCTGATATTATAAAAGAAATTTGTGATTTTTCCAGATTTCGCAACTGGATTTTTGCGAAACCAGCCGTATTTTCGCTCTTCTTAAAAAAGCAGTAATGAAGCATAAATGACCTCTTTCCAAAGTATTGGTTGGGAATATGAATAAATCGTAACCAACAGCTTTGGAGGGAGGAGATTTGCCGATTCTACAACTCGTTGCAAAAGAGGTACTAAAGGAAGATAAAAAAATGATATCGGAATGGATGCTATAGGAACGATGGCTTTTTAGATTTCATACTCAATTGGTCTCCAACAATATGTATAAGATCAAGGAGTAAAGAAATGTCAAACAACGCAAAGTTGGAAGGAGCTGTATTTTAATGAGCTGGAAGCATTCGTATACTATTTGGACAAGTTACCCCCATTTAAATCATGAAATTCGTTTATTGCTTGAAGAAATGAAGGATGATGAAATAGTACTTGAAGACGCCTTTTATAAAAATTTGGAATTTGGGACGGGTGGTATGCGAGGGGAAATGGGTCCAGGTACTAATAGGATGAACATTTATACAGTGCGAAAAGCGACTAAAGGACTTGCTGAGTATATTCAATCGTTTGGAAACGAGGCAAAATCGAGAGGAGTCGTAATTGCTTACGATTCAAGACATAAGTCTCCCGAATTTGCATTGGAAGCAGCCAGGACTTTGGCAACAATGGGAATTAAAGCTTATTTATTTGATGAATTACGTCCTACCCCCCAGCTCTCTTTTTCCGTACGTAAGCTGGGTGCATTTGCCGGTATCGTCATTACAGCAAGCCATAATCCCCCTGAATATCTG
>NZ_JBHVQU010000310.1:0-3683 GCF_042886655.1 Peribacillus sp. NPDC058002
GCTCATATAAAGTGGTGTTAATGATAAAAGAAAATTAAAAACCTTTTTTCATTTCCCTCCCCCTGTTCATGCATTTATATAAGCTATTTTACTTCCTGTTTGATTCCCCTTACTATTCATTAAATCCACAATAAGCTTTTTTTCAATTCACGGGTTCCAAAATGAGACGGGTCCTCTTTTTTCATGGAAGAAAAAGGAGTGGGTCATTACCATTTCAATTACCATCCGTTTTTTATGGAAGTAATAAAAAAAGGCGAAGAAAAATAAAATATTTTTCTTCGCCTCTTTTATTTCAGGGAGTTATTATACGTTCCCTTTTTAAAATCAATAATCGGAATCAGCCGTTAAGCCCTTTACGATGGAGACACCTGCACTCGCTCCAATTCTTGTTGCACCAGCTTCAATCACTTTCTGGGCATCGCTCGTGTTACGGACTCCGCCTGAAGCTTTGACACCGATATCCGGGCCAACCGTTTTTCTCATAAGCGTGATATCTTCAACAGTCGCTCCGCCGGTCGAAAAACCAGTTGATGTTTTCACATAATCCGTTCCTGCTTTTACGGCCAATTCACATGCTCGGACCTTTTCTTCATCAGTCAATAAAGAAGTTTCAATGATTACCTTTGAAAGAGCCTTACCAGTGGATGCCGCTATTACAGCACGGATATCCCGCTCTACCAACTCATCATCCTTGTCCTTCAATGCGCCGATATTGATTACCATATCAACTTCGTGAGCGCCATTGGAGATGGCGTCTTTCGTTTCAAAAGCTTTGGTTTCCGGTGTGGTTGCACCTAGAGGGAAACCGATGACCGTACAAACTTTCACTTCTGAACCTTCCAAAAGTTCGCTTGCATATTTCACCCAAGTCGGGTTTACGCATACGGAAGCAAAGTTATACTCTCTCGCTTCTTCGCATAATACCTTAATTTGCTCTTTGGTTGCATCTGCTTTTAATAACGTGTGGTCAATTATACCTGCTACATTTTGTGACATTAATAAATCCTCCTCAAAAACAATCTATAACTAGTTGTACGTACCTCTCATGATACCATAGTTTATCCACTTTGACGATATATATAGTCTTTACCCGAAAGTGCCAAGAAAACACATAAAAAGAGGATAAAAAAAAGACAGCGATTAACCGCTGTCTTAGATATTGGATGCTTGTTGCAACGGAAAATCCTTCACTACCGTCACGAACTGACCTTCACTAGATGGATAGCCAGACTTTGTAATCTTCACTTTGACGATTTCACCGACCATTTCATCTGAAGCCGGAAAGATGATTTTCATGTAATTATCGGAGTAACCCTCATAAAGGCCACTTTCCAACTTCGTTTCAGGAATGACTTCCAGAACTTCCCCCTCGAATCGGGAGGCATACTCTTTTGCCAGCTGATCCGACAACGCGATAAGGCGGTGGACGCGTTCATTTTTGATATCTTCATCCACTTGATCTTCCATACGGGCAGCAGGAGTCCCTGTCCTTTTTGAATAAGGGAAAACATGAAGTTCGGAGAATTTATATTTTTCTATAAAATTATATGTCTCCATGAATTCTTCTTCGGTTTCACCCGGGAAACCTACGATGACATCAGAGGTAACAGCAAGACCCGGAAGTGCAATTTTCAACTTTTCGATTCGATCACCGAAGAAATCCATCGTATATTTACGTCTCATCCGTTTTAGAACTGTATCGGAACCCGATTGGATTGGTATATGCAAATGACGTACCACTTTTTTCGAATTCGTCAGCACTTCGATGATTTCATCTGTAATTTGGCTGGCTTCAATGGAGGAAATACGGATACGCTTCAGCCCATCGACTTTTTCCAAGTCCTGCAGCAGCATCGCCAAATTATAGTCTTTTAAATCGTCTCCGTAACCGCCAGTATGAATACCGGTGAGGACTAGCTCTTTATAGCCTGCCTCGACAAGCTGTTCAGCTTGGTGAATGACTTCTTTTGGATCGCGGGAACGCATCAAGCCACGGGCCCAAGGGATGATGCAGAAAGTGCAGAAATTATTGCAACCTTCCTGGATCTTAAGTGAAGCGCGTGTACGGTCTGTAAAAGCAGGTACATCCAGCTCTTCATAGACACGGTTTTTCATGATATTTCCTACAGCATTGATTGGTTCGCGTTCCAGCTTGAATTGCTCAATGTAATCAAGGAGTTTAACCCTATCTTGTGTTCCTACAACAATATCCACACCTGGTATGGCCATGATTTCTGCCGGCGATGTCTGTGCATAGCATCCCGTTACCGCTATGACGGCATTCGGGTTCTTACGAATGGCACGACGGATGACCTGACGGCTTTTCTTATCGCCAGTGTTTGTCACCGTGCATGTGTTGATGACATATACATCCGATGCATTTTCAAACTCAACACGATCATATCCCCCAGTTTTGAATAATTGCCAAATAGCCTCTGTTTCATAATGATTCACTTTACAGCCTAATGTATGGAAAGCGACCGTTGCCATTTTTCATCACCTCAAAAGTTCTACATGATAAGAAACAGCGGAAAGTGCATATAAAGGTGCTGTTTCAGTTCTTAATATTCTTGGTCCAAGACCGCAAGCCATAAAACCGGCATCAGTCAGTTTTTCAATTTCCTTATCTGCTAAACCGCCTTCAGGCCCAAATACGAATAGGATGGATTGCCCAGCGGTTAAATCTTTCAAGACAGAAGCGAGTACAGAAGCTTCCCCCCGTTTCGCCTCTTCTTCAAAAGCGATTAATTTATGATCGAAACCGGAAGCATAACCAGCAAGCTGATCTGCCGTCATCGGTTCCTTGATGGCAGGGATAACCGTGCGGTGGGATTGCTCAGCCGCCTCTTTTGAAATCTTCTGGAGTCTCTCCAATTTCTTACCTACCTTTTTGTGGTCCCATTTTACCACCGAACGAGCAGCAATAAAAGGGATAAATTCAACGGCACCCAGTTCAGTACCCTTTTGAACGATATATTCCAATTTATCCCCTTTAGGCAGACCGCTCGCTATCACAACCCTTACAGGAAGTTCCTTTTCTTCATTCTTCCATTCGGTAACTGTCCCTATAACAGCATCATCAGTAATATCCGAAATTTCCGCGATAGCCGTCATACCATTACCTTTCACCGTGATGATCCGTTCCCCTGGTCCCATTCTCATCACCCTGGCTATATGGTGAAAATCATCGCCTGATATCTTCACCGTGTTTCCATTGATGTCTACTTCGTTAAGAAAATACCGTTGCACACTGCCACCTACTTCGTCTAGTCTAAAAAACTCACAGGCTAACAGTCAGGAATCCGGAATGCAAGCCGTGCAAAGATTCAAGCTAAAAAAAGGTACTCTGACTATCAAAAAACCCGATAATCAGAGTAACTTTTCAATTAATCATTTCTTTTCGCGATTATTGCCACCCAATCTTCCATCAAGATCGTTTCCTCAACGGTGAATCCAGATGCTATAATCGCTTCCTTTACATCTTGTTTCTTAGTTTGAATGATTCCGGAAGCGATGAAATATCCGCCAGGTTTAACCACTTTCGCTACATCATCCGTAAAACGCATGATCACTTCGGCAAGAATATTAGCCACGACGATATCCGCTTGTTCATTCACACCATCCAGTAAATTGCCTTGTGAGACAGACACTTTATCCTGCACTTTATTTAGTTCCACGTTTTG
>NZ_JBHVQU010000311.1:0-3675 GCF_042886655.1 Peribacillus sp. NPDC058002
CATTAATATTGTCTACTCCTATAACTTTGAAATCTAGGCTTAATAAACGTTTTGTTAAATGGAAACCAATGAATCCTGCAGCCCCTGTTACTAAAATGTTCATAACAATAATTCCAATCCTTTCTATTACATTAGGATTTTGATACCTTTTCGGAACACTGTGTAAGCATTAATTATATATTTATACTTTCGACCCTTTACAGCAACAGAACAAAGTTCATTATGACGGATATTAAGAGGAAGCAAACTCAACATCTTCATTATGAAGATACCTACGTTTTATTCGTAATTCACGAATGAAAAACCATTAAAAGGAAAATCATCATGAATTTATTAAAATGCTCCTTTTTGTGATAACTAAAACCTCAACAAAATAGGCGTAATACCCTTTTAGGTTCCAGTTACATTACCATGACTATACAAGCGTATTATCATTTTCGGTTAATGGGATTGGTGTTTTTGTCCATTCAGCATACGTATCAGGATCTATCGCCTTCACTTGTTCCAAAAAAGCATCTAAAAAATTTCTTTCTCGAAGGTCTTTAAATAACTCGAGAGGCCTTTTTTGTTCACGCGAAAACGAGTACACATGGTCGACTAATTTAAAACCATTCTTGGTTATGATAATATGCCGTAATGGAGCATCAATTTGTTTGAAACCTGAACTTTCCATTGTTTTTAATATATAGAGTAATCGTCTTGTTATGTCCTCAGAAAGTACAGTTTGTTTTTTTAGAAACGTATTTAAATCTGGTCCTAATAGATATTCCATTAAAATATAATTGGGTCCTGTTTCAAAGACTTTCGGTATAAAAGGCAAGTCTTGACTTGATAAAAGAACCATTTTTTCCTGATCTGCATGTTCAGTTTTCCCGTAAAGTTTAACGCATGCGTTTTCAGACACACGATAAACAGCACCTTGATGCCCTTTTCCAATAAGTGTTTGTGTTATAGCGCTATCCACTTTCACTCCATTACCTGACCCGCCTGAGAGGACGGGAATGTTTCTAAAGTCCAAATTATTTTGATTGAAATAATCCTTCCACTCATTGAAGGTGTCCGGTTCAAGCTTTTTCACTTGGGCTAAGAACGATTCCTTTAAAAGGATAATATTTAAATCTCTTAATAATTTTAAAGGCACAGGGTGCATCCTTTTAAAGGAATTTACATGGTCAATCACCTTAAGTTCCTCATTGCCAACGACAAAAATATGACGTAGGGGGGCATCTAACATTGTGAAATTTGCTTGTTTTAGTTCTTTTAATATATAGAGAAGTTTCTTTACTATAGAATCAGGGATATACGTACAATTTCTCAGATACTCTTTTAAGGTTGGTGCATTAAAATATTCCATGACTATATAATTTGGACCTGTTTCATACACCATTGGCATAAAGGGGAGGTGCTTTCCAGCTATAAGAGCTTCTTCCTCCATTTCCGCTTGTACGGGGTCTGAATAGATTTTCACACATTTATCTTCTGAAAGTTTAAATACTGCACCTTGAGCTCCCATTCCAATCAGCGTATAGGTAGTCGGATTGTGAATTTCCAAAGATTTTTCACCCTTGGTTACAGTAATCGTTTTATAATCCTCCATGTTCTCCTCCTAACTGCTCACCTTGGGCCATATGTTGAAAATTTTGAATTTTATTCAGGGCTTTTTTGACCTTTTCGACTTTTTGAGCCTTTTTTGCATTTTTACGAGATGCTCTTTTTTCATCATTACCTTTAGCCTTCAGTTGAATTTTCGCTTTTTTGTCCTTTTTATTAGATGCTACAAGTTCATCTTTGACTTTATCTTTAGTCTGCCGTTGTAGCTTTTGAAACTGTTGTAGCTGCTGTAGCTGTGGAAGTTCTTGAAGTTCTTGAAGCTCAGGAAACTTCTGTAGCTGTTGCATATAAATAAGGGCTTTTTTGGCTAAATCGACTTTTTTTCTAGACGCAATTGTTTCGCCATCATTACCTTGCTGTTGAGGCTGTGGGGTTCCCTTAAGGGGTTTTTTATCAATTCGGCGAGGTGTTACTGCATATTGTTTCCTTACTTTATAAGGGGCTACAAGTTCATCATAAAATTCAGCTTGTTGTCGAAGCTGATGGGTGAGGTTAAAGTTTTGTTCGACTTTTTGACGAGCCGCCATTGTATATGTTTCCCACATCTCTCTGTTAGTTAGCATGAATTCAAGAGCATCTGCCAGTTCATCCACATTGTTTTCTTGTACTAAAACCCCCTCTTTGTTATTGGTTATCAATTCAGGGATGCCGGCATGATTGGTCGAAATCACTGGTACTCCAATCGCCATAGCTTCTTTTAATGTATTAGGTATTCCTTCAACATCGCCATCGGCAGATTCTAAGCTCGCGGCGCAAAATATATCCGCATTGGTCAATTGTTCTCGTACTTGATCTTTAGGGAGATGATTCAATAAACGAAAAGAGTCTCCTAAATTAAGTTGATTTGCCAGTGACATGAGATATTCTTCAAGCTCCCCCCTTCCGATAATCGTCAGGGTTGCATTTGGAAATTCACCTCTGATTTTTTGAAATGCTTGCATTAAGATATGATGTCCTTTTTTTTCCACCAACCTACCGATGGATAAAATGTTTTGAGAGCCCCCTTTGTGCGGAGTCCGGTATTTGAATTCGTTAAGGTCTACGCCCCCATAGAGCACTTTGATTTTTTCTGAAGGACAACCCCAAGCAATTAGCCTATCTGCTAAATACTGACAAACTGGAAAAAAACGCTCACCTCGATCAAATAGCTTTTTCATGTTATCTAGATATCCAATGGGCTGATTAGCCAGGGTTGCATCCCTGCCTCTTATACTTGTTACCAACGGAAGGTTTGTTTCCTCTTTAAAAGGAAGTAGTAACATCCCTAATTGACCATGGTGGGCATGTAGGAGGGAGATATTATTACTTTTCACATATTCTTTCGGTGAGAAAATTTCATTGAGATAATGAACTTTCTCATTCAAAAGGGAAAGATCTGTCATATACTTAGGTTGTCGTACCATGTGGATATAATCATAATCAGGAACTTCTCGAATCTGTGAGATATATTGGGTCGGGTCGACTCTTAAATTCAAATGCATAACTGTGTGCAAATAAATGATCTCCTTTCATGCATAGTAAGCAAATTTCCTGGACCTTTTCAAGTATATTATGCAGGACTCTTTAGGTACGCATGGACTAATAACATAAAGTAAAGCTAAATGGCGGAGAGCCTAATACAAAGAATGGATTGAAGTAAGGGCCGTGACACAAGATTATTTGTGCAAACAATGGATCGATGAAGATATTTCATCCAATTAAAGAAATATAAAAAAGCACCCTAGGACTATCAAAGGTGCTGCATTGCCAATATGAACCGAACATATGTCTTTAAAGAATCATGTTCGGATTAATGAAGTGTTAGAAAGTGTTTTCGCTTTATGTCATATCAATAACAATTGCTGGTCTTCCTACTGGATAATATTCAATTTTCTTGCACGCTCTGATTCGATTTTCTTCAAGACAATTTCTGCCATCAAAAACAATCGGTTGTTTCATTCTATTCATCAATGTCTCCACATCTAAATGTCTAAATTCATTCCATTCGGTAACAATAAATACAGCATCCGCACCCGCTGTCGCTTCGCGCACTGAGCTGGCAAATCTAATTGTATCCCCTAATAT
>NZ_JBHVQU010000312.1:0-3655 GCF_042886655.1 Peribacillus sp. NPDC058002
GTTCAGGCCTGCTTGTATAGACTTCAATAAAAACCCGTAACGTGCCGCCACAATTCATCTGAATTCCATCTTTTGCATTTTTATTCAATTTATATTCAACGATTTTAGATTGGCCATTTTGGATTGCCTTTAAACTATCTTCGATCACATAGTGTTCAGCCAAGCCCCCTCCGACAGTCCCTTCAATGGTACCATCCCGGTAGACAATCATTTTTCCAACATGCCTGGGAGTCGAGCCCTTTGATTCAATAATCATGGCTAAAGCAAAGGTTTCGTTTTGACGCGTCAGCATGGACACTTTTTCCATCAGCAGCATGAAAGCTCCCCCCTATTTTAAAACATTAATTCGGTTGATATTGCTTCACGCTAAGAAAATAACGTAAAAGATGTAACGCAACGGTTTTTCTGTAAGCCGCAGTGGAGCGTTGATCGTCGATTGGTCTAATGATCTTATCGAAAGCTGCCACAATCGCAGAGATGTCTGCATCGGCTAATGGTATCGTTTTTCCAACCAGCTTATTCTCAATATCAATGGAACGAACCATCGTAGGTCCGACCGCCCCGAAGGCAAATCGAATGTCATCGATTCGATCTTTGCTTAACCGGACGAAACCCGCAAACGATACTTTGGCAATGGCATCTGCGTTGCGGTTGCCGACTTTCTCGAAAACGACATGTGAATCTTCTAATACGAACGGCAGAATAATCTCCTTTACTATTTCATTGTGAAAGCGTTGAACCCGTCGTGGACCTTTAATAAAATCGCTAATCGCAACCATGCGATCACCATTTACGGAGCGCAACAGAATCATTGCATTGTATACATATAATAAAGGAAGCATGTCACCGGCTGGAGAGGCGTTGCAAACATTACCGCCTAATGTTCCCCGGTTTCTAATTGCCGGGGCAGCAATTGTTTTAATTGCATTCTTTAAAGCAAAAGGAATCAGCGGATTTTCAAGTAATTCACTATAGGTACAGCAGGCCCCGATGTGGAGATCCTTGTGATGTTGATACACCTGCTTTAATTCGGAAAGATGATCTATAAAAACAATCGGTTTAGGGATTTTCGGAGGTACTCCCCTTCTACTTTTGTGAAGAACCATAACATCGGTGCCTCCGGCTATGATTGAACAATCTTCTCTATTCAATTGGCTCAACGTTTCGTCTAAACTCTCGAAGCGATTCGCTGTTATTTTCTCTACCATAAGCCATCACCTTTTTTAGCTGCTAGGTTAATTGCCTCAACAATCATATTGTAGCCCGTACATCGGCACAGATTTCCGGAGATGCCTTCACGAATTTCAGCCTCTGAAGGATGAGGATTTTCAGATAACAAAGCTGCACTTGCCATAATCATCCCCGGAATGCAATAGCCGCATTGCACTCCCCCGGCGATGGAATAGCTCTCATCTAAAATTTTAAATTGTTCCGTTTCAGTGATGCCTTCGATCGTTTGAATATCGGCACCAGCAATCGAGCCAATTGGAATAAGGCAGCTGTTTTGCAGAAGGTTATTCACAAAAACACTGCAGGCTCCGCACTCCCCTTCACCACAGCCTTCCTTTGTTCCGATTAACTCAAACTCATCTCTTAATAAATCTAGTAATCTTGCTGTAGCAGGGGCGTCAGTTTCTACCGTTCTTCCATTTAGTGTGAATTTAATCAACCCTCTTCACCTTCTTTCATCCAAAGACTTTCAATAATGACTTCCGGTGTAATCGGAATTTGCTGAAAAGAAGTTTGCAGGGCATCCTCGATCGCAGATTGGACTGCTGGAGCGCCTCCGATTAAAGTCAATTCACCTGCCCCCTTCGCCCCGTATGGACCATCAGCATAGGGGTTATCAAAGACCTTGCTTTCAATTGAAACAACATCCAATGAAGTCGGCGGTCCATAATCCGATATGCTTTTTTGTTGGATTCTACCTTGCTTTGACGTCATCTTTTCTAGATAACCGTATGCTAGCCCTTGAGCCAAACCACCGTCAATTTGGCCTTTCATAATCCGTTCATCGATGACCTTCCCAACTTCATAATTGCCGTATACTTTTTCTAACTTTATATTTCCTGTTAACGTATCAACTTCTACTTCAACGATATTAACGCCCCATGAATAAGCCGGGTAGGCATCTCCAGTGAAGGTTTTCTCGTCCCAAGGAATCATTTCACGGTGAACATAGTGTTCAACTACTTCCTGTTCCACCCCTGTTTGCCACTGATCCTTAAGTTTTTTTGCGGCCCGTTCAAGCAATTTCCCGACAATCATCGTCGTCCTGGAAGCTACGGTCGGACCCGAGTCGGGAACCTCTTTTGTGTCGGGATAAGGGCACAAAATATCTTCGAACGGGAGGTTAAGTTCTTTGGCGACAATTTTACACAACGTCGTCAAAATACCTTGTCCCATATCAGAGTTTGAGATTTTTAGTGATACCTGGTCGTCCTTTGATTTAACCAGCTTCACCGTTGCTTTTATATGATCTCTTTCGCCACTGCCTGTAAATCCACAGCCGTGGAGGAACAACGAAGCTCCTATGCCTTTTTTACAGCGCTGATTTTGTTGATTTAAGCGCTGAAAATCTTCTTTTTTCTTTTTGTATTCTGACACGTTGAGTACGTCCTCAATCATTTCTTCCACTAATATCGGGTCGCGGAATTTACCTTTGGTGATGGTGGGGTCTCCTTGTTTGACGAGGTATTTTCGTTTATATTCAAGCGGGTCGATTTTTGCCAGTTTACTAAGATGTCCAATATGACTTTCGATTCCGGCAAAGCTTTGTGGAGCACCAAAGCCTCTGAAGGCGCCGTTCGGAACGGTATTTGTTTTTAAGACATAGCCTTTTGCATGAAAATGCGGAATTTTATAAACACCGGCACCGTTTATTAATGCGCGCTGGAGCACGACATCGCTCAATCCCACATTTGCCCCTCCATCGAGAAAGATGTCAACACACATGCTCAAAATATTTCCTTCCTTATCAAGGGCCGTTCGATATTTGAGTTTGGCCGGATGTCTTTTCGTCGTAACCAGCATATCCTCAGAACGGTCGAACACGAGCATTACCGATTTTTTGACTGCTCTTGCGGCAACGGCTACGTGACAAGCCATCATCGAAGGATAATCTTCTTTGCCGCCAAAACCTCCGCCGGTAGGACTTTGAACAACTCTAACTTCATCGTCACCACAGGCTAATGCGCTTAGCAATGCATTTTTTATATAATAAAGACATTGCATCGATCCCTGGACGACAATTTCATCATCCTTATAAACGGCGAGCATTCCTTGCGGCTCAAGGTAGACATGCTCCTGATAACCCGTATCATATTCTTCTTCTATGATTTGATGGGCTCCCTGCTCGATAGCTGAAATATTCTCTAAGCTTTCCCCAAATTCATGGCTTGCCAAAACTAAGGATACTGATTTTTGCTTGATCGCTTCGTCCAATGTATAGATAGCCTGATGTTCTTCAAATTCAATCTCCACTTCATTTAACAAACTGTACAGGATATCCAGGTCTTTGCCCGTGAGCATGAGAATCGGCTCACCAATATAATTGACCCACTCATTGGCAAAAATGGGCTGGTCTTTTTTGATAATTTTGACATAATTCGGTCCGGGGATTTGGTCTGGTGAAAGAGCGTGTTACCGTTGCGGA
>NZ_JBHVQU010000313.1:0-3630 GCF_042886655.1 Peribacillus sp. NPDC058002
GTCAAATACACTTCATAGTGAATGGATCCCGTCAGCCCCTCTTTATCCAAATACTGGTTGATTAATCTTGTCAAATCTTCCCGATTCGTGTGAACTTGAAATTGGATATCTTCTTCATGGCTTACTTTCGGTATCAGCTGTTTATCTTTAGTCGGCAAATTAACTAAAATCGTTACAAACAGGATGACCAGGATGTTTAAGGCTAATAGGGAAATAAACAAAGTCTTCCACTTGACATTTGTCATTCTTGGTCATCATCTCCTTTGGCACTCGCTTCCAATGTGTCCTTTCCGATAGTGGTAATATCCATATCATTATAGATTCTTGTCGCGATTAATTCATAGCCGCGGTCATTTGGGTGAAAATAATCCTCGGCATACAGCAAATCTTCTTCGGAATTCTCGAAAATGTCTGCTATATCAATAAAATAAGCTGAATCATATTCTTCGATAATCTCTTTCCCGCTTTCATTCCAATCATTCATGATCATATCAAGTTCATAAAAATCTGCGAACCATTTGGAAAATGGATTATAGACGCCCACAAGATAAATTTGCGCATGATCATTTTCGGAACGAACCTTATCAAGTATCTGCCTTAATCTTTTTTCATACCCTATTTTTGCCGAATCAAACTGATTCAGCTCCAAATCCGAGAAATTCTGCTTAAAGACCTTCATGATATCATTTCCACCGATTGTGACGACAACCGAATCAGCTTGCTTTATGTCTTCTTTAATCCTAGCTTTATCCAGTCTTTTCAATAGTTGGTCGGTCCTATTTCCACGTATGCCATGATTAATCATCTCAACGGAAGTAATCGATGGTTCTTTTTCCAGCTTATTTTGTAAATAAGGCAGATACCCGCCATTATCTTTACTATCGCCGACACCTTGAGTCAAGGAATCGCCAATCGATACGATTTTCACAGGGTCCGGAAAAAAGCTGGCAGGAATGGTTTCCTTTTTACTCAGCTCAACTATGCTTTTCTGCTGAACAGATGGCTGATGTGACACTGTTTCACTTTGGCCGCAGCCCGAGATCCAAACTAGGCATATGAAAAGACAGGTGATTCTGTACCTCATGACCCTCACCTTCCTACCCATATATTATATCATGCAGAAAACGAATGATTGCAAACAATATATACCTTCTTTTTCATTGTACTTTTAGCTTGAGCCTTCCTTACTATACCATATGAAAAATGCAGTGAATTAAAGCTAGTCCTATAAAAATTAGCATGTACTGAGCATGCAAAATCATTCTTCACATCCGCTGTTTCTTCAAAAACAAATCCCCATATTTTCACCATCGCTTAAGCCCTAATGAGGTCATTGTAAAATGATGGATGAAAAACAGAAAGAACAGGTCATTTAACCTGTTCAATAATTCTGTAAAATTTTAATATGCTTAATGATTTCATCAAAGGGAATATCTTGGAGACCCGTATAATCCATGATGATCTTTCCTTCTTGATCAATTAGAAAAAAGCTGGTCCCATGAATCACCTGATCTTCTGCTTCAGGTTTTTTGACGATCGTTTTAAAGTTATCCAATGCAAATTGCTCGATTTCTTCCTGACCATAACCGGTCAGAAAGTGCCAATTTCCGTAATCCACATTAAATTGGTCGCCATACCTTTTTAAAACATCAGGTTTGTCAATTTCCGGGTCCACGGAAAATGATACGAACTCAACATCCGTAATACCTTCATCCTTCAATTGCTGCTGCAGCTTCGTCATATTAGAAGTCATGGGGAGGCAGACAGTCTCGCAGTTTGTGAATATAAAATCCGCTACCCAAACCTTTCCTTTTAGATCGCTTTTTGAGAAAGGTTTACCCTCCTGATCAATGTAACTGAAATCTTCAAGGTCCCAATTTTTAGCATCAGGTACACCATTGGAACCGCATGCTGCCAACAGCAAAAGAATTGATGCTACCATAGCTGCCATAAGCAAATGCAGCTTTCTCATCCCTACCCCGTCCTTTATGTATAAAATATTCTGTTACTTCATTTATTCTAACAGACCAATCTTAATGAGAACAGCAACTATTTCTACGAATTAAAGACAATTGTAAAGTGGCAAAACCTCCGCCATACGCAGTTTCATATGTTTCATCCATATTAGTCCCAATAATACATGATTGCCATGGCGCCTTCACCTGTATGAGTACTGACGACGGCCGTTGTTGCTTCTATCTTTATATCTTGATATCCTGTTAAGTCTGCAATGGCCTGTCGAACCTTATCCGCTATTTCAAGTCCATTCGCATGTACAAAACCAATGCCACTAATTTTTTTTCCTTGTGTGTCTTCTTTGAATTTCTTGATGATGAACTTCACGACCTGTGACTGGCTCCTGGCTTTGGATACAGGATTCAGTACACCATCATCCAGAAGTGCAATCGGCTTTATGTGCAGCAATGAACCGATAAAAGCAGAAACTTTGCCAATCCTTCCACCCTTAACGAGGTTATCAAGAGTTTCTATGACAATGATTAAACTTGACTGCTTTTTAATATGTTCCAATCGTTCAATTATCTCGGCTACGGATTTCCCTTCCTTCGCCATCTTCGCTGCCTCTATCACCTGAAATGACATCGCTTTAGAAATGAATTTCGAGTCAAGAACGGTAACCTTCGCTTCAGACATGCTAGCTGCGCTTTCCGCTGAGCGAACTGTGCCGCTCATGCCACCTGTCATATGTATGGAAATAATCTCGCTGCCGTCTTTTCCGAGTTCATCATATACCTCCACAAATGTACCTACGGCTGGTTGTGAGCTTTTTGGCAGTTCTTTTGACTGGTTCATCCTTCTCAGGAATTCTTCTTGTTCAATTTCAACCTTATCCAAAAAGGTCTCCCCATCTATAAAGATGGATAATGGGACCATTGTTATATCATAAAAGTTCAGTTCCTCTGGTGTCATATCTACTGTCGAATCTGTTACTATCTTTACTTTATTCATCATTACACATCCCTAAATTAACATATCTATTGTATTATACCTATTCAAAGTACGCATTCAAACCAAAGGTCATCCTTTTCAAATGAAGTGATACTTTTCTATTGAAATGAATACACAAAAAAAGACCGTTCCATGAGCTAACCTGAACACATGCCGATTTATTCGATATTGCATGGCATTGTGTCATCTCTTTTAACGGAGAAGTTAGCTATGGAATAGTCCGCATTAAGCATTATTAAGTAAACTTCCAAAAAAAAGCTTGTTATAGACGGGCCATTTGAGTACGGATGCTAAATAATGCTTAAATGAGTAATTTTCTTTATGATCTTTATTGGCAAAAACCTTTTTAACAAACACTTCCAAACGCACGGTCAACATAAAAAAATTCGGATCACTAGGCAGTAAGACAGGTATTTCTGAAATTGTGACCTTATGTCCAAAACAATCTTTGAATTCCAAGCATTTGAACATCAAAATATCAATCCTCATTTTTAACCGATTGCTTACATTATACACAATAAAACCAAAAGTATAAATATTCAAATGTGTAAAAAAACAGAGAAATCAGATTGACTTTCATAAAAAAAGGCTGTTTTCGCATACTTTTTTGCTATTTACCAAGTAATGCGGTGTGGTTGATTTCCCCTCCAGATGCTCGCTTTC
>NZ_JBHVQU010000314.1:0-3620 GCF_042886655.1 Peribacillus sp. NPDC058002
GTTACAGCCAAGCTGTACTGATGCATCTCACCCATCAAAAGACTGACGTTTGCGGTGACTTTGGAATCGAAAGAAACGCGTTCAATTTTACCAACTGATTGCAAAGCACTATCAAAACATGCAGCATATCCAGCTGCAAAAAGCTGTTCTGGATTAGATGCTTCAGGCATCTGTTTAGCCCTAGGTGTACCAGGCATCGCAATATCAACCGTGAAGTTGCCGTCAGCAGAAATTGCCGTTCCTTCTCTTCCGCCATCAACTGTTACAGACGTTGTAAATAATGTTTTTGTCATCATTTTTTCTCCATTATCTTCTTATTTTTAGTTGTGCACAACTAAATTGTACAGCATTAAATTTGGGATGTCCAATGAAAAAATTAAAAATGTTGGTATGAAGTTAAGTTGGTTTGGAAGGATTGGAATGAAGAGGAACTTGAAAGCGGTACAGAAGCAGTAAGGCGAAAAAATGAAGGAACGGAAAAAGGCTGTCTATCACGTTGGTTAAACGGAGATAGTGCAGCCTAAAGGATGTTCTGACGTTCCTTTGAAACATTTAGTTTAGTTTTATTCTTTTACTCCCGGTGACTTTCATATTTGTTCGCTTTGGTCAACTGCTTCAAGATATCCAACTCGGTTTTGGACAGTGAAGGGCTGTTAGCGGCCTGGCAGTTCTCGCGGAGCTGCTGTACTGAACTTGCTCCTGGTACAACGGTAGCGACGCTTTGGTGTGACAATACATATTGAAGTGCGGTTTCATTCAACTTCCTATCAGAAAGTTTGTCCTTTATTTGCGGAAGCAAATCTTTAAGTTCGTGATAGCTATAGTCAAGGTATCCATCCTCATTTGCCTTTTCAAGCATTTTTTCACTGAGCAGCCCTTTGGCAAGGGGGCCACGGGCGATAATGCTGATCTGTTTGTTGGCCAAAAGGGACAGCCACTCTTCTGGGCGGCGGTCAAGTAGATTAAACTGCATCATCACGGAATCAAGCTCAGACTTTTCAGTGAATTCCTTGATTACATTCGGACGAATCGAAGAAATGCCATAATGTCGGATATAGCCTTCTTTTTTCAAATCTTCAAATGCTTCTACCGTTTCTCCGATATTGTCTGAAATGGTGCCGCCATGTAACTGATAAAGATCAATATAATCTGTACCCAATCGCTTTAGGCTATCTTTTACTGCCGTTTTAATATAGGCGCCAGATGGATCCCAGCTCCAGGAATCTTTATTTTCATTCCAGCGGTTTCCGACCTTGGTGGCTATGTATACCTTATCGCGGACTGATTTTAAATTCTTTCCGACGATTTCTTCATTCATTCCGAAATCATATAAGTCAGCCGTATCAAAATAATTGATTCCTTCATCTAAAGCGGACTGTATGATTTCGGATGCCTGATTTTCAACAGTCCCCAATGACATGCATCCAAGCCCGATTTCAGAAACTAGCAAGTCAGAATTTCCTAGTCTGCGTTTTTTCATGTTATCCACTCCCTTTACTTCATTGTAAAGGAGAAATCCATTTCACTCAAAGAATTCACTTGATCCGTTTTAAAGGAGTGGGCGGCTCCTGATCATGTATGTCGGTAATCCAATCATTGATATAGACATATTGATTTTGTAATTGCTTTAGTTTTTGAAGGATTTCCCAACTCTTTCCGGATAAAGTAACGCTTTTTTCCAATACGTAAACTTTCATTAAATCGCCCTCCATCTCTATTATGGTAAAATGTATGAGGAATCATGCTGCAATTAGAACAAAGGAGTGGTCAGGATGAAAAAGTTTGAAGAAAAAACGCTGTCTTCGAAAAAAGTCTTTACGGGAAAGGTAATCAGCCTGCAAGTGGATGATGTAGAGCTTCCAGATGGGAAAACGGGTAAACGTGAAATAATCAAACATCCGGGGGCGGTTGCCATCATAGCTCTCACGGCAGACAATAAAATCATCATGGTTGAGCAGTACCGTAAAGCGCTGGAAAGGAGCTTGGTGGAAATTCCTGCAGGAAAGCTGGAAAAAGGCGAAGAGCCGGTTCTGTCGGCTAAACGGGAACTGGAGGAGGAGACAGGCTATGAATGCGAAAAAATGGAGCACATCATATCCTTCTATACATCCCCAGGTTTCGCCGATGAATTGGTCCACCTTTATATGGCCCACAATTTGAAAAAGAAGGAAAATGCGGCCCCGCTGGATGAAGATGAATTTGTCGAGATGCTTGAACTCACGTTGGAAGAAGCTCAAACTTATATGGATGAAGGGAAAATCCAGGATGCCAAAACGGCATATGCAGTTCAGTATCTGCAGTTGAAAAGGGCGATGACATCATAAATGAAAGAATTTTACGCTGACCTGCATATCCATATAGGCAGAACGAGAAGCGGAAGGGCCGTAAAAATAACAGGTGCTAAAACGTTAACCTTCAGCAATGTGCTGCAAGTGGCAAGTGAAAGGAAGGGCCTTGATCTAATCGGAATAATCGATTGCCATTCTCCTGAAATTATCGAAGAAATCGAAGCGGGGATTCTTGATGGCGAAATCACGGAAAAGATTGAAGGCGGACTTCAATACAAGAATACAACCATCATTCCAGGCTCGGAGATTGAAATTTATGATCAGAATTGTAATGGACCGATCCATGTCCTCGCCTATTTTCCCACTTTAAAAGCGATGAAGGAATTCTCTTCATGGATGGGCGGACATGTTAAAAATATCACCTTGAGCTCCCAAAGGATTTATTGTGATGGAAGAACGCTGCAAAAGATCGTGAAGTCACTGGGCGGCCTGTTTATTCCGGCACATGTTTTTACCCCATTTAAAAGCTTATATGGAAAAGGGGTGCGATCCAGTCTGACAGAAGTATTCGATCCGAAGCTAATTGATGCCATCGAACTTGGTTTAAGTTCAGATACAGAAATGGTCAAGGATATCGAGGAGTTGGATTCCTATGTATTCGTGACAAATTCCGATGCGCATTCGCTTGGGAAAATCGCCCGTGAATATCAGAAAGTCCTGCTTGAAGAACCAAGTTTCAATGAGCTGGCAAAAGCCCTTAAAGAAAAAGGGAATCGTAAGGTGGCCGTTAATTATGGATTGAACCCCTTATTGGGAAAGTATCATCAAACCGTATGTTCAGGGTGTTTACACCAGGTATTGAGGGATGATGAACAATGTCCCGAGTGTGGTAATAAATCCATTATTAAAGGGGTATCGTCCAGGATTGAAGAACTCTCCATTTCCGGGCTGGACGGAAGAAACGGAAGGGAAAGGCCGCCGTATATCCATCAAGTGCCACTCGATTTCATCCCAGGACTCGGACCTAAATCCATGGAAAAATTGCTGGCGGCATTTGGAACAGAGATGAATATCCTTCATGATGTTACGCTTGAACAGCTCATGGAAATCGTTCCTGAAAAATTGGCGTGCTACATCGATTCTGCCAGGAAAGGGACGCTTTCTTTTGAAGTGGGGGGCGGAGGAAAGTACGGAAAGGTCAAAAAGGAATTAACCTAAAAAAGTCCTGACAGATGAGATCTGTCAGGACTTTTTTAGGTTGTTGTTTTTGCATAAATGGAGGTGTCCCGCACTTCCTTGCCGTCCCGTATTCGATACCGTTGTGCACCATTT
>NZ_JBHVQU010000315.1:0-3525 GCF_042886655.1 Peribacillus sp. NPDC058002
CGTAATTAAATTGTTCTTAGTCCGTAAGATGTGAAATTCTACTGCTGCCCTTAGTTCTGCAGGATCCCCTCTTAGTGCCGCTTCATATATCATCCGGTGTTCCCGTTGCGTTTCTGGGTAATAATCAATCAGCAAATTCGGCGCAATGGGGGAGATCCCCAGCGTTTCTACCATTTTTTGAACCCTTGGCCATGGGCACCCTTTTCGAAGGGTTTCGTGAAAAGCCGCATTCAAAAAGATATAATGCTCATTGGTTTCATCAGATAACTGAATTCCTTCCATTTCAATCAAAATTCCCTTTAGTTTTTCTTTGTCCTCCTTTGTTAAGTAAGGAAGTGATTTTTCTACTGCAAGGCCTTCAAGCAGTGACCTAGTATGATAAATTTCTTCAATATCATCCCGGGTAATCGGTGTGACGATCGCTCCTTTATGGGGAACCATTTCCACCAACCCTTCCAGTTGAAGCTGTGTTAGGGCCTCACGGATGGGCATCCTGCTAACTTTCAGGCGATCCGCCCACTCCTCTTGGATGAGTCGCTCTCCCTTTTTCAAAGTCCCATTCAAAATCGCTTTCCTAAGACTTTTTGTTACGTTTTTAACAATTGTTGATTTATCTCTTCCAGAATTTGCATTATCCAATCCAGCGTCCACCTTTCGATATTGGATACAATTTTAACTATAACAACTATATAAAGCGATTACAATACTGAAAATTAAATATATTGTATCCAATTATAAAAATAATGGATACAAAACTTTAGAAAACGATCTTTTTCAGACCTTATTATCATTTATGGCAATCGTTTATTTAAACAACCTGGTATTTGTTCCAAAACCATTAAAATTCACAAAATTCAAATAAGGAACCAACGCAAAAACCAGCTCCAAAATACCCTTGCAGCAAAAGAAGCTGGTCATCTTTTTTGATTATAGGGTGGCGCCATATCGCTATTAAGCAAGGGGTACCCAGAATATATGTTATTGGGATATGTTCCGTTGGGACATTTTTCTGAAGAAATATTTGTAATATACACGTTGATTTCACTCACCCATATACTCCCTTTTAAATAATCTACATTAATCCCCAAAAAATCCCCTAATACAGTCTTTGGTTGAAAACGACCCATTAATGGATGGTGAAATCTTGATTTATGAGGTTAATATTGTGTTAGGTATGGCTATTAATGAGTCAGAACTCGACATATGTATAACAAATAGACCTTCAGAAACGAAGGTCTACTTTTATGCTCCTTGTACATACCAATAATCTTACTTTAAATATTTTTAAAAAGTATATTTTCTTTGTTATATATATACTTTGTTGAAACCAAGATTATTTAAATAATGGCCAAATACCTTATATGCATATAAAGTATTTGGCCAACCAAATCCAAATTCTGAATGGACTCATCTCCATACAATCGATAATTAGAATCCCTACAATGAGGTCTAGTAAGTATTTGGGTGTAATAATCGAATTGTAATCCATACCATCCTGTTTATTGACTGCTGCATGATTGGACCATCTAATCGTCTATTAATATTTGTCTCTGTTTTCTTTTTCTTCACCGTGTGTGTTTCTATTATTTTGCTTTCCGTTTCAAAGGATTAATAACTTTTTTCACTTTGACCATTTTTGGGAACTAACGGAATTTTATTATATATATGGATGACCATCCTAGGAATCGGCTGCAAAAAGGGGCTAATCTTATAAATAAATATACTTACAATAGTCGCTACAGCAATGCTGCCAAGTACATCAAATGGATAATGGTGACCCACATATACACGAGAGATACCGGTTAATAACGCAAGCAAGACCATTCCAAATCCGATTTTACGGTGGCGTAATAAGACCGCTAAAGACAATGCAAATGCACCTGTAGTATGGTCACTTGGAAAAGAGGCATCAGCGGCATGTGAAAGTAATAAATGAACATTATGTGTTACAAATGGACGGGGTTCAAAGTAAATAAGACCAATAACAATGTTAATGAATAAACTCAATACCCCCGTCATAGCAGCAAAGACGACTGTATGTTTATGTTTTTCTTTCCCAAAAACCCACATCGCAATTAACGATACCGCATAAATCAGCAATGCTTTTTGTGTAGCAAAGACCATAAACTCGTCCAATAAAGGATGATGACCCGCAAGTTGATTAATTGATTGAAATAATTCGTAATTCATGAAAAAACCTCATCTCTCTAAAAAGTTATCTATTTGTTCAATAATTTAACATTATTCTCAAATACTCGTAGAAAATTATGTTCAAATTAGTAAACATGCAAAAAAGGCCACGTACAAATGACTTTTATATCGTGGTCAGTGGTCCTACCTCATTGACTGATATTACTTTCATCTTCAGTTGATTCTAAAAAGGCTTTTAAAGCTTGCTTGTTTTTATTGATATCAATTTTAAGCACAGCTCCCACGTTAACCGTTTCATTCTCATATGAATCTTGAACTGGTATCCGAATACTTTCCATACTTTTTGATTTCCCAGCAATTAACCCTTTGCCAATTGATAGAATAGTTGGAGTATCTACATTTGTATCAATATAAGGGTCAGCCACTCCAAGGATCTTTGGTAGATTTACCAAACTATGAACACTGACGGCTTGTTCTTTGATCTTTAAGACTACTTCCTGCTGTCTTTCCACCCGGCCAAAATCACTTAGACGATCGTGGCGAAATCGAACATAGCCTAACAATTTATCACCATGTAATATTTGTTTACCTGTATGCAGTGTCATCCCAATTCCATAGGACATTTCATATGGAATATCGACCTCGACTCCTTTAGGGGCAACGATATCGACTATTTTTGAAAACCCTTCAAAATCGACAACGGCATAGTAATTAATATCCACATCAAAATTTTCCTTAATCGTTTTCCTTACTAATTCAGGCCCGCCGAATGCAAAAGCGGCATTTATTTTTTGCATACCATGACCAGGAATATCCACATATGTATCCCTCATAATCGAAGCGATTTTCATAATATGAGTGTTTTGGTTATAATGAGCGATCATTAAGGTATCAGAACGTGCATGCTCCTCACCCCGTGAATCATTTCCAAATAATAAAATATTAATCTCTCCAAATTGAGGTTCAGTGCCTTGGAAGTCTTCAAACGTTTTTTGATCGTTCTTATACTTACCATTACTCGCTTCAGACAATCCATTTTTATATTGATAAATAACATAAATGGCTACTGTTACAAATAATAAAAGAACTGTGAAAAGGAGTTTTCTTAGCTTTCGTTTCTTATTTATTCTTACATTTTTTTTCATTTGGAATATCACCTGTCAGAATCGTTTTTATGTTTAGTCTCATGCTTTTGTTGATAATGAATTTAAAACAAGTTTTACTGCGATTGCATCATCTAAATACCCAATTGGAAAAATGTAATCAGGGATAATATCTACCGAAATAATAAAATAAATGAGCGCACTGCCAATGATGGCGAGCTCAGCAGAAGTACCATTTCTTAAGCGAAACCGATCAAACATTTCCTTAAAC
>NZ_JBHVQU010000316.1:0-3511 GCF_042886655.1 Peribacillus sp. NPDC058002
AGTATCAGCATAATAAACGAGATGATTATATCCATGGCGCGCTTTATATAAAAATTAGATGTTGTCGATAGTGGCTTTATCAGGATTTCTTCCTGCCTATCGACTCTGACTTTCGAATCCACTGGTTATCCTCCCTGAGTTAAGAAATGATCATAGAACCTGAAATCTCAAGATTTGCCCTTTCAAATTGCATTTTCACCCCTGCAATTTTCTCTAACTTATCTCTTCCCTCTTGTATCGCCAAAATTATCCCATCACAATATTTAGCAATGATATTTGCATCAGGTTTATGTAAACTATCTGATGTATGAAATAAAATGAGGTCAAAATCCTTCTTCCACTTTTCAATCAGGGTTGGAAGGGTCCCCAATGTTAATAAAGTTGCTGGTTCATAAATGGCTTCGCTTGTAGGTATACAGAATAGATGACCCTTTATATGTATAGCATGATCGTTAATGGGCTTCTCATTTAAAAGCAAGTTGGTCAAACCGAATGAATTATCAATATTAAACACTTGATGCAGCGAAGGCTGACGCAGATTAGCATCCACTACCAGCACCCGTTTACGCTGCTCAGAAAAGGCAAGTGCTAAGCACGCAGTAGCATTTGGAATATTCTGTGATTGTGAAAGAGAAGTAATCAGTAAAACCGAATCGCCTTTTTGAAGATTCGACTCGATATTGGTACAAATCGAATAAAATTGCTCTTTATTAATTTCATTTAGATTAAAGGATTGTTTCCTTGATTTAATACTCACTATATTCACCTCGTTTTGTGGAAGGTAAGGTTTTATAAGTTGTTTTACGTTTTCTGTTTATCCTTTTGGTATTTAAATCAAGCCTCCCCAATAATGGAATGCCAAGAAGTTCAAGCTCCCTATCGGAGTATGTCGAATCATCAAAGTGTTCTCTAAGAATTGCTAAGCCTATTCCAGCGAAAAAGCCTATTACGATTGAAATGGCTATGATGAATTTTGGCTTTGGGAAAAGCAGTTCTGCTTGTCCACGTTCACTATCATTGAGAATACTAATTTGTTTAACACTTGTAAGATTTTTGAATTTTGCTATTGAATGCATCGCGACAGTCTGAGCGATGTCCTTAGCGGATTCAGGATTGGAATCCTTGACGGTAATCGTGATGATTTGTGAATTATCTCTATTGGTAATGGAAACTTGCTTAAGTAAGTCATAGCTTGAAGTCTTAAGGTTCAATTCCTCTTTAACTCCGATCATGATTTGCGGACTTTTAATGATGTCCATATAAGAAAGGGCAAGTTGTCTGTTTTCTTGAACTTTGTTTATGGAAGCTTCCTTTTCACCCATGCTTAAAGATCCTGCCAGAACTTGAGTGGAATACTGATATGTTGGTTTCATAAGGTACATGGACGAAAATATAATGAAACCAGTAATACAAATGGTAGATAGAATAATGATAAATATTCTCTTTTTTAAGATTCGTATAAAGTCTTTAATTTTTACTTTTTCATTCATCAATTTCACCACTTTTTTAGAGATAGTAAGAATACGTTCAAAACTTTCAAAGACTTTTTTAGTAAAGTACGCAATTATCCTATTTTTCGTTTTAAAGCTATGTGATCTTTGGATATTTCTTTTTCTTGTTTATTTCTTGTGAAATACGACCCGAGCCTCATGCATGGTTTTTCCACGAGCAGATAGGACGCTGAAGAGAGTAAAAAAGATAAGAAAAATGAAAAAGTCAATATTAAACCGGTTGGCAGCTTGTTATAGAATAGGTACATCAAGGAGAATAAGGATATGAGATGGTACAAATACAAACTATATGAAATTTTCCCGAGAAGTTTTAGCAATCTAGACCTTAAGACCGTCGAAATTTTTTTGGAACATACGCTCATGATGATGAAAATGCAAACACCGAACGAGACCACATAATCCCTGAAAATATAATTGTTTAAAAAGTCCACTTCGCCAATAATGCCTTCGTACATAAAACAGATAATTGCCCCCAAAAACAATGCGACTTTTACAGGTTTATTCATTTTCAAGGTATAGGCAAAAAGTTCATGTCGATATTTTGCTATTATTGCTCCCATTAAAAAGAGAGTACTATAGTGAAAACTTAGAAGAATGCTGGTTATATCTACACTGGAACCAAACAAATATAAACACAAAGTCGATGAAAAAATTAAAACAAAAAGCCATAATAAAGAGTTTTTAAGCCTTTTTAGTACAAATAAATAAATCAGTACAGGAAATATAATCGAAATTCTCATTTCGTGAACAAGGGACCATATAACATTGTTATAGGCGTCTGTATTGTACTGTCCAATAAACAAAAAATGTTCTATTAATAAGGAAGGAGTATCCAGGATAGTCCAAGATTTACTAAACCAGTTAGTGATAAAGGGTAAATCATTTTGATTTAAAAGCATTTTAGCTAATATGGCCATGCTTATTGCTACTAGATATGGTAAATAAATTCGAAACACTCGTTTTATTAAGTATGTAGAATAGTGGAATTTAGCACTGTTAACTGATAAATACAAAACAAAACCACTCAATACAAAGAATAGAATGACAGACTCATTTCCACTACTGAAAAAAAGGCGTAGAGGAGTTTCCTTGAATAAATAAATCAAGTAGGTGCTGTTTGAATCATACTGATAATTAGCATATGAAGGGTATACCATCAAATAATGCCCGATTAACACAATGAGAGCGGCTAAACCCCTTAATGAGTCAAATTCCTCATATCTAGTCATATCCTCCTCCATATGAATCGTTTTTTTTTATAATATAGCACTTGTTCTTAATAAAGTATAGTTAGTTCTTTAAAACAGACAAAAATAGACAAGAAAATATAAAGTTTACCATTATATCCTAATTTTCATGCTCGGTTATGTAATGTTTAATGGGGTATAAAACCTCTGGACATTAGTTGGAGAGAGTTGGAACATAATGCTCTGAAACAAGGGATTTTGGACATGACTATATACTGTTCCTAAATCTACATATGGTATGCAGTCAGGGATCAGAGAGGGAAACATAAAGTAGAAGATGAGGGATACAAATGACTAGAATAGATTAATAATGAAACTAATTGACATAGTAATGTAGAGGTGGTAAGTTCAATTTAATGATTCGTTATAAAGAACAAGATGTTCGTTTTGTTTAAGGTATAACCTGTTAATTCTATCGGAAGATTTAAAATTAAGTAACAAAAAATGTAAAAAATAGATTTAAATATAACCTGTCATTTTAAAAGCAAAAGCTCAATTAATAAGTTACAGAAGAAAGGATGATTTTTAATGCCTTTATACCAAATGAGAGAAATATGGACACCTTTAAAATTAGTTGGAGTTAAGTTTTTTAAAACAGAAGAAGGAACTATTTTTATGAAAGTTTTTAATAAACGTCGAAGGAAGTTAAAGTAATTATTATTGCTCGTCAAGCTTGTTTGTGATTTCCAAACCTGTTGTTTTTTTGAAGAATATTGTAGAATGATGACGGAAATTAACGAAAAGTATTTTAAT
>NZ_JBHVQU010000317.1:0-3509 GCF_042886655.1 Peribacillus sp. NPDC058002
GGTGGAGGGACTAGCCCTATGAAGCCCAGCAACCGACCGTAATTCCATTGTAAAATGGGGCGGAATTCTTCGCCGGATTTCCTGAAATCCGCAAGGCACGGTGCTAATTCTTGCAGCAAATGGCTGGGAGATAAGAAGATGGCTTTTTAAAGCCTCTTCTTTATGAAGGGGCTTTTGCCATTTTGAGCCAATTTCAGTTTAATGACATCGGGAGTTTACTAACGTGTTATAGGAGTGATCAGATGAGCGAGATAGTCGCTACTTATTCAATTCATGACTTCACTGGAAATCATGAGAAAAAAGCAGAGAGCATTGCCCTAGGTTTGACTGTCGGGACATGGACGGACCTGCCACATTTAGTCCAGAAACAACTGGAAAAACATAAGGGGCGCGTTGTATCGGTGACACCACTTTTGGAAGAAGAGAGGGCAAACAGCTACTTTAATCGTAAAGTATACCGTTCGCTTATTAAAATTGCCTATCCGGCAGGGAATTTTTCCCTTGATTTACCTGCAATCCTCACGACTGTCTTCGGCAAACTTTCATTGGACGGAGAAATAAAACTCATAGACCTGGATTTTGTCGGTGATATTCAAAACTCTTTTCCCGGACCGCAATTTGGCATTGGAGGCATAAGGGAAAAGATTGGCGTATTTAACCGTCCCCTGGTGATGAGCATCTTTAAAGGTGTATTAGGAAGAGACCTGGCATTCCATAATGAGCAACTGAGGCAACAAGCATTAGGGGGCGTCGACTTAGTTAAAGATGATGAGATCCTCTTCGACCAGGAACTGACTCCATTTTTCGATAGAATAAAAACGGGAAAAAGAATATTGAATGAAGTCCATGAAACCACTGGCCACCGTACTTTATATGCAGTCAATCTATCAGGGAAAACATTTGAATTACTGGATAAGGCAGAGCAGGCGGCTGAAGCAGGGGCAGATGCTTTATTGTTCAACGTTCATACATATGGTTTGGATGTATTGCAGGCCCTGAGTGAACATGATCGTATCAAGTTGCCGATCATGGCGCACCCCGCCTATAGCGGGGCATTGGCAGCTTCATCATTTTACGGGATCGGCTATCCATTATTACTTGGTAAATTAGTAAGGTTATCAGGAGCGGATTTATCTTTGTTCCCATCCCCTTATGGAAATGTCGCACTGGAAAAAAAGGAGACCTTGGCGATTGCTGAAGCTCTGACAAAGGATGAACTTTCATGGAAAAAAGCCTTCCCTGTTCCTTCTGCAGGCATTCATCCGGGCATGGTTCCGGACCTGATCAAGGATTTTGGGCTAGATAGCGTGATTAATGCTGGAGGGGGAGTTCACGGGCACCCTGACGGAGCAGAAGGCGGGGCCAAGGCTTTCCGTTCTGCTGTGGAAGCCGTTCTAGCAGGAAAGGATTTATCTGAAGCGGCTGCTGAGGAAGAAACACTAAAAAAAGCTCTTGTGTTATGGGGAGGCCTATAAGAATAATGAAACCGATCATCTTTTGTGACTTTGACGGAACGATCACCAACACGGATAATATCATTTCCATCATGAAAAAATTTGCTCCTCCGGAATGGCAAGCGTTGAAAGACGATGTCCTTCAGCAAAAAATCAGTATATCTTCAGGAGTTGGGGAGATGTTTTCACTGCTTGATAGTGGCTTGAAGGATGATATCATCCAATATGTAAGAAATACGGCCGGCATTCGTCCTGGGTTTTATGAATTCGTTGAGTATACGAAACAAGCCAACATCCCTTTATATATAGTAAGCGGGGGAATGGATTTTTTCATTGCACCGCTTTTAAATGATATCTTGCCAACAGAGTCCGTTTATTGCAACCTTGCATTTTTTGATAAGGAAAAGATTTATATTGAGTGGCCGCATGATTGTGATGATCAATGTAATAATGATTGCGGTTGCTGCAAGCCATCCATTATGAGGGAAATAGCGGGTGCGGAAAGTTTTAAATTCGTTATTGGAGATTCAGTAACGGATTTTGAAGCGGCCAAACAGGCCGATTTTGTCATAGCCCGTGACATACTGCTTGAAAAATGCGAAAGGGAAGGAATTCCACATCAAGGATTTGAAACATTTTTTGATGTAATTGACATTTTAAAGCGGCAGGAGGCGGTTAAAGCGTGAACAATCATTCTAAAGAATGGCGGGAGTTGGCAGATATTAAAGCTGAACTGGCCGAAAGGGATTGGTTTATGGGAACGAGCGGGAACTTGTCCATCCGTGAGCCCAAAAGCGCTTTCTTCTATATTACGGCAAGCGGTAAGGATAAAAGGAAGCAAACGGATTCGGACTTTTTACTGGTGGATTTAAAAGGAAAACCAGTTGAAGAAACGAACCTAAGACCATCGGCCGAAACTTTACTTCATACAGTCATTTACCGGAAAACCAATGCGAACTGTGTACTCCATGTCCATACTGTTGAAAATAATGTGATATCAGAATTGTACGGAGATGAAGGCCAGGTTTCCTTCCGTAACCATGAAATCATTAAAGCGACCGATCGATGGGAGGAAGATTCGGAGCTTCGGATTCCAATCATATATAATCACGCTGACATTCCGCTGTTATCTGATAAGTTCAAGCCACATGTCGAAGCAGACTCTGGCGCCGTGCTGATTCGCAATCATGGCATTACGGTTTGGGGGAAAAGCGGACTCGAAGCAAAAAGAATACTTGAAGCTTGCGAATTTTTATTTCAATACCAACTATTGCTTAATCAACAAAAAGCGTTTGCAGTTTCTTTAAGATAAGCACTCATAGAGGAGGAATGAATGATGGCGACGATCAGATTCCATGAAACAAACGAGGTTATTGAAAAAGGTGAACAGGTAAAAGGATTTTTAGAAACACAAGGGGTTATTTATGAACAATGGGACATTTCTAAATTACCGGCCCATCTTGTGGAAAAATACGATCTAACAGATGCTGATAAGGAGGAAATCCTTGTAACATTCCAATCAGAGATAGCGGAAATCTCTGAAAGAAGAGGTTATAAAGCGCATGATATCATCACATTATCAGATGCAAATCCGAACTTGGATCAAATGCTTGAAAACTTTAAGCAGGAACATCACCATGAAGATGATGAAGTGCGATTCATAGCAGGCGGTACTAGTATCTTCGCCATAGAAGGCAATGATAAACAGTGGTTTGATGTACGTCTTAATCCAGGAGATCTTATTAGTGTACCAGAATCAACAAGACATTATTTCACGCTCGCAGAAGATCGGAAAACTGTTGCTGTCCGTATTTTCGTTACAGCGGCAGGATGGGTGCCGATTTACGAAAAAGACGAAGTTCAAGCATAATCATTGTTGCAAAACCAGCTTACGGGCTGGTTTCTGTTTGTAGACAAAAGGGAAGTCGGAATGGTCCTCACCTAACCTTGATTTTTTTAAAAATCATGATTAATCCTTTGTGTTTTTTCTATTTTATAGGAAAGAAATCTCGCAAGATTAAAGAAATTTGCGACACTCCTGCCGAATAACTGGCT
>NZ_JBHVQU010000318.1:0-3507 GCF_042886655.1 Peribacillus sp. NPDC058002
CTATTACGTAGGCTGTTCTCCAACCATAATTTGAGATTAATTTTGTAATGATCGGACTTAGGACCGCTGCCCCAATTCCCGAACCCGCAAATGCCAAACCCATGGCCTTTCCTTTTTTCTCATAAAACCAATTGGTTAACATGATTGATATGGGAATATTGGAAAAGCCTGCAACACAGATGCCGATTACAAAGCCTATGATACAAAAATATACAGCTGAATTGGCAAGCGAGTATGACATGAATCCTGCTCCGGCCATTACTACGCAAATTGACATGATCCATTTCATATTCCCTTTAGCGAGTAGTTTCCCCATGATTGGAGAAGCAACAGCCACTCCAAGGCCAGCAATGGAAAGTGCAATGGAAAAAGTTGTTCTGCTTATTCCTAAATCTTCTGTAACCGGAACCATGAACAAACTGTGCAAGGAATTTATTATCGAGAAACCGGCGAACATTATGAAAAAGCCACACAACACCACATACCATCCATAAAAAATGCCATTAGAATCTTGTGCCATCTACAGAACCCCCAGTCCACTATTTACAGCGAATTCCCTCATCCTATTTCCATATAAATGGTCTTCTCACGGGTATATTCAAGAATGGTATCCGTTCCGAATCCACTGCTTTTTTGGCCTCCGAATGGGAGTTCAGGTCCCACCCTGCGAAACAAGTTCACCCACACATTACCCGATTCCAGTTTGCGTACCATCCGATTTGCCCGATCCAAATTCGAGGTCCATACTCCAGCTCCTAAACCATAATCACTGTCATTAGCTATGGTGAGGGCTTCCTCTTCCGTATCAAAGGGGATAACGGTCGCTACCGGACCGAAGATTTCCTCTTGACAGATACGGAGAGAATTACTATTGACCTTGATCAGTGTTGGCTCAACCCAATAGCCATCAGCTAATTCGGGTTCATCAGGTAATAGGCTAACACCTCCATGACGGCCACCGATGATGATTTCCCCTCCTTCCTTTTTGCCTAATTCTATATATGAAAGGACTTTTTCATATTGAGCAGCGTTAGCGATCGGTCCCATTGAAGTGGCAGGATTCATTGGATCACCCAGATGAATTTGCTGTTCCATCACTTCTTTCATCCTAATGATCATTTCATCGAATATGGACCTTTGAATCAAAATCCTCGATCCGCCTACACATAGTTGGCCTGCATTGCCGCTAAATATCCCATAGTTCGTCACCCCTTGTGCTGCTTTTTCAAGGTTAGCATCCGCAAAGACTATGTTTGGCGATTTCCCACCAAGCTCCAAAATCATGGGCTTAGGATTTCGTGCGGTCGATTGTGCTATCGCCCTTGCCGTTCCCCCAGAACCGGTCAAACTGATTTTGTTCACATCTGGATGTTTTACTAGAGTTTCTCCCACTTCCGCTCCGGTTCCTGATACGACATTCAGGATTCCTGGCGGGAGGATTTCATTAATCAGGTCTCCATATCGTAATGACGCGATAGAAGCCAACTCTGATGGTTTGATAATGACAGCATTTCCTGCTGCAATCGCATAGGCCGCTTTAATGGTAAACGTGAAAAGCGGTGAGTTCCATGGAAGGATTCCTACTACTACCCCTAAAGGTTCCCTCAATGAATAACCTACACTTGCAGGTCCCAATTGGACAGTATCTCCCTTACTCCCAATAGCTGTAGCACCTGCTGCATCATACCAAAGGCTTGCTAAGCTGGGAATGAGGCCGTGGCTCGTTTCCCTGATCACCCAACCATTGTCTCTTGATTCCAACTCAGCTAGCTCTTCACCATGCTTTACGACTAAATCACCTATTTTCCGCAGATAAGCTGCCCGGTCCATAGCTGGCCTCATGGACCAATCGGCAAAAGCAATTCGGGCTGCTTCTACTGCCGCTTCAGCATCTTGTGCCATACTGTAAGGAATGGTTGCCCAAACCTTGCCAGTTGACGGGTCGTAGCTCTCAATCCGCTTCCCGGAAGAAGCGGGAACCAGATCGCCATTAATCATATTCTGAAACTCTTTCACTTTATATGAAATTTCCAACGTTCATCTCCACCCTTCGGCTTAGTAAAGCACGAATGTAACCCATTCTACTTTTCTACCAACCTAATGCTGTAGCTGCCTGTTTGTAATATTGTTCAGTACTTCCTAAATAATTCTCATAGAATCTGGCACGCTTAACAAAAAGATGACAATCAATTTCTTCTGTAAATCCGATTCCGCCATGAATCTGAATATTGTCTGACGAAATACGTACAAATGCTTTCGTGGCAAATATTCGTGCGCAGGAAACGGCTTGAACCCGATCTTCTGCACCGCTTTCCAAAGCCCAGTTAGCATAATAAGCTAAAGATCTAGCTGTTTCGAGATCCATTTTCATATCGACGATTCTATGTTTAATCGCTTGGAATCTTCCTATGGGCTGACCAAACTGTTCACGGATCTTCGCATACTCTGCTGCCATCTCTACCACTTTCTCCATACACCCGACAATTGCTGCTGAGAGAGCTGCATTGAAAGAAAGTAACCCTTCTTGGAGGGCATCCCAACCTTGATGCATGGATCCAAGTACCTGACCCATGGGAATTTCAACATCATGGAAAGACAATGCTGCCAAATGCCGGGTTTCATCAATGTTTTTTTGGCTTTCCATCGTAATATTCGTTTCATTTCGATCGACGATAAGTAGTGTAATCCCATCATTTCGTTTACCTTTGCCTGTACGGACCAATACTATATAATGATCAGCCAACCCTGCATCGGGAACCATTGATTTCACTCCGCTCAATATCAGCTGACCGTTTAGGGATTTTGCCTCCAAGTTAATGTCAGAAGGACCGTAACTTCCACCTGGTTCTAACCAAGCTAGCGAGAATGTTTTTGTACCAGCCGCAATTTCTGCTAAGTACCTATCTTTTTGTACTTCCGTCCCGAATTTCTCTATCAATGGCACAGTCAGTGCATTCGTTTCTAAAAATAAACCTGGCAATAAAGAACGGCCGGTTTCCTCAAGTACAGGTATTAAATCAAGGGGACCTAAGCCCATTCCCCCATGATCTTCCGATATATTAATACTTGAACATCCCAGTTCGGCAAGCCCGGATAATAAGGTCCTTAGAGATCCATTTTCACCCTCTATGTATGAGCGGGCCGTTTTTGTTTGCCCAGCACCATCTAAATATTTCCGGACATATCCACGAAACATTTCTTGTTCTTGATTTAAAGAAAAATCCACCTTTATTCCCCCCTTTTCATCTTAACGTCCCATATCTTTCGGTAAACCTAGAATCCTTTCCCCAATAGTGTTCTTTTGTATCTCGCTCGTTCCACCTCCTATTGTTTGTCCAAAAGAATAAAGATAATTATCCTGCCAATACGAGTTGGAGGAGATGGCATCTTCTTTCCACAGAACACCCTTATGTCCTTGTAATGAAATCGATTGGGACAGCAGCTCTTTAGTAAGTTCACTTACCATCAATTTATCCATCGAACCTTCTGCACCTGGATGACCACTGT
>NZ_JBHVQU010000319.1:0-3494 GCF_042886655.1 Peribacillus sp. NPDC058002
CATAATCGACTATGCCCATAATGAAGCTGGTTTGAAGGCTATATTCGAAACGGTCAGTGCCTATAATAAAAATCGTCTAATCACTGTTTTGGCAGGACCAGGGGACCGTATTGATGAAGAGCTTATCAAGCTCTCCAAGGTGGCGGCCATGAATTCTGATCTATTCATCATTAAAGAAGATGATGATTTGCGTGGAAGGGAGCCGTTCGAAGTAGCCGGGCTGCTTCAGGAAGCGGCCGTAGAAGCTGGGTTACAGAAAGATCGGACATTCATCGAACCAAATGAATTGGATGCGTTCATAAAAGCTTGGGAAACATCACAACCGGGTGATCTATTATTGTTCTTTTACACGGATTTCGAATATGTAGAGAGGTTTTTCGAAAAGGTTTCAACAAATCCATTGCCGAAGAAATAAAAGAACGTGCATTCCGCCCTGCGGAGTGCACGTTCTTTTAATTTCCTTCCCCATATAGTAGAAATGAAGTTGTCAAGGTAAACGAACTAAATAGAAGCTGCGGTACATTAGTTTGAATTGATTTATCATTTGCACTACTTTTCTTTGTATATGTCACGGAATACTAAAAGGGATAAATACTCGGATGTGACTTTTATCGCTTCACAGGGCTCCTGGACCGTTTTTTATTCACATAAGCAATGACAAGTGGTTGATTCTAAATTAGTATCAGGAACTGTTAAGCGAAAAATTAAAAGACCTGAGTCCGATAGAAGATCGAACTCAGGGTCTTAGAACCTGCTAAAACTATATGTCTAACTTTATGGGTCGAATCAGTTTGTCTACAGTCTGAGCTAATCCAAGTGGGTTAGCTTTTTTTAATAACCGTTTTATTTGCAGCCGGGACAGCGGCATGGTCTTTTTTATATATTCGCTGAAGCACGATTGACTGAATAATCATGAATATACCTCCGATCGACCAATACAGTGGCAATGCAGCAGGAGCAGAGAAAGAAATGAATAAAATCATTGCTGGTGAGAGCAGGCTCATCAGCTTCATTTGTTTCTGCTGTTCTTCCGGCATTTGTCTCATGGAAATGACCGATTGGAAGTAATAAATGACACCAGCAATAATCGCCATGGCAATATTCGGCTGGCCAAGACTGTACCAAAGGAAATTATGGGTCGCAATTTCATGGGAACCTTGAATCGCATAATAAAAGCCCATTAGAATCGGCATTTGAATCAAGAGCGGCAGACATCCCATGTTTAAAGGATTGACTCCATGTTTTTGGTAAAGCTGCATCATTTCCTGTTGAAGGGCCTTTTGTTTAGCTGGATCTTTCGTCTCTTTGATTTTCTGCTGGATTGCTGCCATTTCCGGTTTCAGCCCATTCATCTTCGTTTTCATGCTAAGCTGTGTTTTATATTGCTTGGCAGTCAGTGGAAGCAAGACAAGGCGAATCAAAAATGTCATCATGATGATGCTTAAACCATAGTTGCCATTAAATAAATCAGCATTAAATTCTAGCATTTTTGTCATCGGGTTAACCAATGCAGTATGAAATGGTCCGCTCGTTGCTGCTGAGCAACCTGTCAAAAGGGTCGTTGCCAAAAATAGGACGGCAATTAAAAGCATGTTTTTCTTATTCAATATAATTTCCTCCTCGAATTGTTATTGTTTAAACAACGAGAAGGAGGCTTGGCTCATCGGAATCATCTGGTGAATCCTTGTGCCGGATAAATGTGAAAAAGCGCTGTGCACCGCGCCAGTCAAAAATGTTGCCTTTCTGAACTGGGGATTTACTTTTATCTGTATGGACTGAAGCTTGATATTTGTCGTTCAAGTGTGATTGCTTTTTATTTAAGAAGTAAAACGCAGCCAGTGGAAAGACAAAGGTAAATAAGTAACCTGCCCATACCGCATGGCGAACGGTCTGATAATCAAATTCTAATAATAATTCCCACATAGGAATCCCTCGTTTTTTCTAAGATAAGAAAATTTAGTTCGGTTGGTCCCCAAAAACGATTTCGGGACTGGAATAAGTTTAAATCATTAAGAACACTATATCAAATTCTAGTACATGAATGCCAAAAAATATAGGGATTTCTTCAAAAAATAAACAGGGAATATTTTCTGGTGCGTCAATTTATGATTAAAGGCCATATAGAACCTGGATTCGAGAGCGAAGAATTCACACACGGTCATTCGTCTACATACGGATAAAAGGAAGCTCAATTCATTCGAAAAACAGAACCACCATAACGGTACTGAAAATAATTTATATCAAAATGCACATCCCCGAAGTATGGATAATCCATTAAGAAATCAAATAATGGAAGTAAGGATTCTGCCTGGCCCGCCTGGTCCGTCCTACAGAGGAGGCCCGCTCATATAGCTCCGCCTTTATTTATTCCACAACTTCACCATGGAATGTATAAGGAAATGACGTTGGTTCAATTAATGGTCGCTTTTACCAATATACTTATGTATGGCTTAAGAATGTCCGCTCATTTGTTTTTCCGCCACTTGCCGGTTAAATTCCGTGGCAGGTTACCGATGGTGACGGGCGACAGCAATGGCCTATTATGGTACGGATGGGCATGAGATACAATCATTTCCATGTTATTTAAAAAAACAATCCGCATTTGCGGATTGTTCAGTCGAAAAAGGGGGAGTTCGAAATGGTCTCTCCCCGAACCATGATTATAAAAGAAGACTTGAAATGAAACCCTGACTGGATTGAAGGAATTTGCAATACCCCTAACGAATAAGCTGGCTAGCCAAGATCCCGCTAGATGTTGAAAGGTGCGGATTTCTGAAATCAACTGGAACGTTTATAAAGAAAAACACATTCAAAGTATCAATCCAAGAAATAATCAGGAAAATCAGAAATGATGCCATCTACCTGCATCTTTTTGAACATGCGCATTTGTTTTTTATTGTTGACGGTCCATGTATATACTTTCATCCCGTGCTTTTGGATTCGCATTTGCAGCTTCGTACTTAAAATCGTTTGTTTTGGATTCAAAAATGATGCGAACTCGGCAATCTCTTTTAATTTTTGGTCATTAATTCGCCGTTTAATCAAAACGCCCACTTGTATGTCCGGCATTAATTGATGAAACCTTTTCATGGATTCCATATCGAACGAATGTACCATTATTCTATTTTTACTTGTTGAATATTCTCGGAGTTTCTCTAATTCTTCTGCAAGTTTCTGTTCAATGCCAGGATAAGCAGATGGATGTTTTATTTCGATTAAGATTCCAACTTCTGACCCGAAATTCTCCAATACCTCACTCAGTAAAGGAATCCTCTCATTCTTATAGCGAGAATGAAACCAGCTTCCTGCATCCAATTCCTTTAATTCGGCTGCGGTGTAATTACGGAGGCTCCCTTTGCCGTTTGTGGTTCGATCCAGTGTGGGATCATGATGAACCACAAGTACATCATCTTTACTAAGATGGATATCCACTTCCAGGAAATCGGCTCCCAATTCAATTGCTTTAATATAAGATGCCATTGTATTCTCGGGGC
>NZ_JBHVQU010000320.1:0-3487 GCF_042886655.1 Peribacillus sp. NPDC058002
GCTCTTCCAGATGGCATATTCACAAGTTCCCCGACTTTGATATTCTTCTCAGAAAAGTCTTTATATAATTCATCAAGATTATCCGAGTAAAACATTAACGAAGGTGTATTAAGATTTAATTCAGGCTGCATTTTAGCAATGAATTCCTTATTATGAAGGATGATACTCGTTTGTGCTTCCTTTGTTGGGGCTATTTCAATCCATCTTAGCCCTTGGCCGTCATCTTCTTCAGAAATTACACTAAAACCGAATTTTTCCGTCCAAAATTTCAATGACTCGTCTTGGTTATTTACATATAACATGATTTGACCGACTTTATTAATCATTTGCTTCTCTCCCTTTCTTCTGGCTTCGTTATTAATGATATCCATTAAGTATAAGCATATTGTTGGTTGGAACTAGATAACTAATTGAATGGTATAATAAATACAAAATTTAATCAATATTTACCAAGGTTCCTGGCTTTTGGAAGTCAATTTCTTACGAATATTGCTTAATTATCACTTCTGCATGATCCAAGTAATCTGTATGTGCGAATTCCCTTCCAGATATTGCGCTATCACCGTTAATCGTTCCATAACTCCACCACTCTTATGGGAGTAAAAATTTGCAGGAGTAGCAGGACTTTTCGATTTTCCCCAGAACTTCTATACAGAGTATTTCTCAAAGGAGAGTGAAATGATGGTTCTATCGAAAGAGGGTTTGCTAAATATATTAGAAGGCAACAGGAGATTAACGATGCGGGTGGTTGAAGCCTTTCCTGAAGAGGAATTATTTAACTATACCCCGGCTGGGAAGCTTCGCCCTTTCGCAGAGATGGTTAAAGAAATCATGAACATTGAGACTGGATATATGCGTGGTATTGCACTTAGTGTTTGGGAGTATCCAGATTCGTTTGCTGGGATTTCCACCAAAGAGGAACTAGTTTCAGCATGCGAAGCGGTAAGGGCTGATACAAGGAAACTGTGGGAGGAAATGAATGAGGGAACGCTTGCAGTCGTGGAAAAGGATCCCTTTTTCGGTCCCTCACAAAGCCACTTTGATAGACTTCAATATGCTTTGGAAAATGAAATCCATCATAGGGGACAAGGGTATATCTATCTTAGAACGCTCGGAATTGAACCACCGGAATTTTTCGTCAGGTAATAATGAAACATGATGTCATTAAACTTGTAGCAACGAATAATAAATAAAAAAATAGGAGTGAGATAAATGTCAGTTGATGCATATCTTAATTTTAATGGGAATTGTCGAGAAGCAGTAGAGTTTTACGCAGAGGTTTTTGGAACGGAGCAACCAAATATCATGACCTTTGGTGAAACACCTCCTAATCCGGAATTTCCCCTTCCAGAAGAAGCGAAAAATTTAGTCATGCATACAAGGCTGAATATTAATGGAAGCAATGTCATGTTTTCCGATACTTTTCCTGGTATGCCCTTTGTTGAAGGTAACAATATCAGCCTGGCATATGTCGGTAATGATTTGGAAGAAATTAAATCGATCTTTAACAAACTTAGTGTAGGAGGCACGGTTGGTATGGAGCTCCAAGAAACATTCTGGAGTAAAATTTACGGTCAGTTAACCGATAAATTCGGAATCAAATGGCAATTTAACTTCGAGAGCTAAGAAATGAAGATGAGCCTTTATTGATTAATCTTCAATTTGGATATAGGTCTTTTCACTGGTGAAAAGTTTCTATATCCTTTTTGTATTTCCATCACCAGGGGCAAAGATACTATAACTAGTATAAGGAAATAACTTTTCGTTAACCCTTAGCGGATGCTATAAAAAGGTTATCAGTTAACTGATTGGCAAGTAAAAATTGAATTCTCAAATATGTAATCGAAAAGGAGAAATTATGAAAAATAAAATTCAAAAAATCACAACTAACTTGTGGTTCGATACTCAAGGTGAAGAGGCGGCAAAGTTCTACACTTCCATCTTCGGAAATTCTAAGATTGGAAGAATTACTCGCTATGGAAATGAAGGGAATCAAATCCACGGGAAGCAAGAGGGATCAGTGATGACCGTGGAATTTGAGTTGGAAGGACTAGCATTCGTAGCATTGAATGGCGGTCCTCAATTCAAATTCACAGAGGCAATATCATTTATCATCCATTGCGAGGATCAAGAAGATGTGGATTATTATTGGGGGAAACTTTCCGAAGGCGGAGACGAAAAAGCGCAAGTGTGCGGTTGGCTGAAAGATAGATTTGGTGTTTCATGGCAAATTGTCCCTGCGGAACTAACCGAGATGGTAAACGACCCGAATCCTGAAAAATCGGAAAGACTAATGAAAGCCCTGCTCCAAATGAAGAAAATTGACATTAAAACTCTAAAGCAGGCGTATATAGGATAGGATCCAGGAAACAACTACCTCGTAAGTTGTGTTTATTCCAGAAGCGTACGAATTTGAAGTAAATTAAGCCTATTTTCTTGGTACTTCAGGTGTGAAATTAGGTTTTGAGATTTAAATTTCCTTGAAGCTGTTAATCCTCATTTCCTGGCGATCCACCTATTGGAAAGGCTGTTTTCGCATACTTTGTTCTATTTACCAAGTAAAGCCGTGTGGTTGATTTCCCCTCCAAATGCTCCTTTCCGCGTGGCAGGTGAGCCTCCAATCAACCTTAAATCGTTTTGTTTTAAAAAAAACAATCTTTACGAAAAGAGCCTTTAGAAAAGAAAAACCTTATTGAGTATAATGAAATAAATGATCTAGATAGTTTTTAAGGGAGAATAGAAACGATGGACAATATATTTACACCAGCACTACAGCGTGGCGATGAAATAATAGAAAGAAAAATCCGCTATGACTCCTTAGTTGTGGAATATAACTGTTTGCTGTTAAAAGCACAAAAGCAACATGTCGTGCTTTTTCATGAAATCATGGATTCGTTCACGATGAAAGCGGGTCCTATAAAACTAACCATTCCTATAGGCAGTTATACGATTGCTCATTATTGGAAAGACCGTCCTTATAATTTATACATCTGGAGAGATAACGAAGGGCATTATTTAGGATCCTATTTTAATATTGTAAGGAATACATATATAGAGGATAAGTTGGTTTCCTTTGAGGATTTGATCATTGATATCTTGGTGCTTCCGGATGGGGCACATTTTATTTTAGACGAGGAAGAGTTACCTGTGCCATTAGAGCAATATGAGAGTGGCTCTGTTAAACTAGCCCTAAATTCTTTGCTTGATTCCATTGATATTCTTCTTTCACAAACCATTTCAGAATCCGAGAAACTCTATAAACATAATGACCTCCTTCCATGGTTGAACAGCAAATGACAAATAAAAAGCCTACTTCATTCAGTAGGCTTTTTGTTCTCCCTCCCTCACTCACCATCAGCTTGAGCCGATATACTGTCGGCAAGCTCCTCAATGTTCTTAGATACCTTTGCACTGTATGAGTAATCACCGTAGCAATATGGGCATCGAAAATTCTCTTTGTCTCCGCCGCAATCATAAAGGGTAGGTT
>NZ_JBHVQU010000321.1:0-3468 GCF_042886655.1 Peribacillus sp. NPDC058002
CAGTGCCCCGAGAGCACCGCCAATCATTGCTACATATTGTTTTGCCTTATCCATAAAAAAAGCTCCTTTATTTTATAAATGTTACGATTGCTGCGATAATACCGGCAGCTCCACCCGTGCCAAAAATGCTGAAGAAAACTTTCTCTCTAGTATCCATTTTTTTAATGGCAATGTCCTTTTCGGTTTGATACTCGAATTCAGCTTGTTTTAAAACATGATCAGCAAAAGGTTTAAGCAAATCCCTAGTCTCTTTCCCATCTTTCATTACGGTCACTTCCAATTCCTTTTGGCCCTTTTGAACACCCATAAGATCGGTTTTAAGTGAAGATATTTCTCGTTTGAATGTTGCTTGTTCTAATTCCAAACCTTCTAACCTTGGTAAAATATTTTCGTTGATTGTCTGATCATGTTCTTGGACCTTCTTTTCCACATTAAATTCCTCCAATGTCCATGACCCCCTTTAATAAATTCTCTCTATATATTTATCTTTGCTTCTAGAGCTGCTAGTCGTGCTTCTAGGTTGGATATCTTCTCATCTTGAGACTTGACTTGCTCTTTTAGTAAAGTGATTTCCTCTTTCTGATCACGTACAACAGGAATAAGCAAAGTCCAAAGGCGGTCATACATTAGCCCCTCTACTTCGCGAGTTCCATCTTTATTAAATTCGTATGTCGCATATTCCGGAAGTCCTGCCGCTATAACATCTTCAGTGATTAAGCCTGAAACTCGTTCTAATTGGGGAATATCAAGTTCTGCCCAATCAACAACTTCACCAGCATGCTCCCTTGTAAGTGCATCGGCATAAGCTTCCGTAGCTGCTTTGTCATACCATGTTTTAGGATTAAGGTCTAATATCTTGTATGGGTCCACTTTCGAATTATCAATTTCTAGCTTATATTTAGTAGCCGATGTTGTCCGACCAATTACCCCAGACGATGTTACATACATATTGGCTGCAGGAGAATATGTACGGTTGAACACGCTAATTGACTGAACGTATGGACTTGTAGCATCGGAGCCCAGGTGCATCTCTGTCCCACCTGCTGTGTTCAGTAAAGACAGTTTTCCTTCGGCTTCGTAACTTCCACCACTGTTTTGAATCACATATCGGTTACCTGTGATATAAAAATTACCTGTTAACCCAATTGTGGCTCGTCTAGTATCTCCTGTGAAGAATTGAAGTTGTCCATTAGCGTCACTACCATCATCGGGTGACTCTTGAATCTTCCAGCCATTACCGCCTTTCCTAAATGTCATAAGTTTAACATTTATAATGGGTTTATCATTCATATCTAAACCTTCGTCAACGTGCATGATAATTGAACCTTTACCTTTTCCGTCATACCACGCCGTATACCTAGGGTTTATATAAGTATTGTACAGACGTGAACCATCTAGGTTTTGCCTTTCTAGATTGACCCATCCACCGAAGAAAGAGTAACCCTTCCATTTTTGCTTAGTATGCGTTGATTTTACCGTTAGAAATCCGTCCTCTATCTCTGCCGTGACAGGCACGTTTGATTCTGATTCGTCGAACGTAGCCCCATTACTTGTTATAGATCCGGAAAACGTACCTGTAGCGCCGTCTAGAGTACCTTTTAACGTTACATTACCGTCAGGGTCTACTATGAATTTACCACCTGCTAAGTCCATAGTTACACCTGTTATATCGCCAGCTTTAACACTACCAAGGTTTGCAGATAGGGCAGAAAGTTCCTTAATATAAGCCTGAATTGTAGTAACTATATCAGCAGATATCCTTCCACCATCGATTAATGTAGTACCAGTTTTAACCCAACCATTAACTAATAACCCATTTTCAAAACCGTATTGTTCACCTTGTGTAGCCGGTCGTACTTTGACAGAATCAAACTGGATTGTCTTAGCTGTGATTGGTCTGAAACTTGCCCATGCTCCCATTGGATAAATCGTGTATCCTGTATATCCTGCTGGAGTCGTTTTAGAAGGTTGTTTTATAACCTCCGTTATGGTATACCACTTGTTTAACACTGGATCTGGAATATAATTCTTGAAGTCTATCCTCGTGTCACTGTCGACTGAGGCTTCCATTCTTATAAGAACCCCAGCACTATCAATAGTTCCAGCAGTTAATTTAAACGTGACTTCCAGAGCCAAATACTGACTGTAAGGTACATTTGTCACTTGTTTATTCATATAACCCTGCACACCATCGGTGACAGACCACTGAACAGCGTTACCACTAGAATTGTCTGACGCTACCTTTGTAGGTGCAGTACCTGTTTGACCAGAATAACCAACTGGTAACGTTCCAGTCCAATCTAGGAAATTACTATTCTTACCAAAAAGCATAGACTCGTCAGCTACTGGACCTCTAGGTCCTGTTAAACCAGTTTGACCCTGTGGTCCTTGTGGTCCAGTTGCGCCAGTATTTCCTGTAGGTCCTTGCGGTCCCGTAGAACCAGTTGCACCCGTATCACCTTTATCCCCTTTAATAAGAACCCATTTATATTTCGCTGGGTCCGTAGAATCGGCAGATACAAAATCCGTATATTGTCCGATATAGGTTTTTCCTGTTGAGTCGGATACCGAGAATCCAGTGGTTCCCGTTGCATTGGTCGCATAGGCAATATGCAGATATGACGTTTGACCGTTTGCTCCTGTAGGCCCCTGGATACCCTGGGTTCCGTCAGCTCCTTTAATTAGCGTCCATTTATATTTTGTCGGATCTGTGCTATCAGCAGCGATACTGTCCACGTACATGCCGATATAGGTTTTTCCTGCTGAATCACTCACAGCACGCGAGATCATCATTGTTTCAGCTAAATGATAAAATGTCTTTCATTGGCGGAGGTACACTGATTCCATGGGCATTAGATACCTGCCGCGGCAATATGTAACGTCAGTCCCTTTGAACTTGCCCGCCGAAACCTGCTTCCGGTAACCATTGGTTTGGCAGTTACTACGATAGTCGCGATGTTTCTCATTTAATCGATCTGAATGGGATGTTTGTCGACTCTAACGCACGGTACGGCCTCTCTATTTCCATTCCCATATTTATAAAGAGGTTCGGTTAGTCTCACCCCGAACCCTGAAAATTACTTGGTTATCCTTCATGTTTTTTTCTTTTTATATGGAGTGAATTGAAGATATTTATGACACTCCTGCCGAATAACTTGCTAGCCGATTCCCCACAGACGTTTACTTGGAGTGGATGTCTGAAATCAATTGGAACTTTTTTAATTTGTCTACATTTAAGGTGATTGGAATGGAAGGTGCAAGACTCCTGCGGGGATAGCGCGTCTAGAGGAGACCCCCGCAGGCGCAAGCCGAGGAGGCTCCCGGACCGCCCGCGGAAAGCGAGTGCCCTTCGTTACAATCAACGTCCAAATACTAAAACCAATAAAAAACTGTAGATATACTCGAGTTTCATTGAGTTGAACTGCCCCGTAAATGTTAGACACCAACTAACATTTATGGGGTGTTTTT
>NZ_JBHVQU010000322.1:0-3463 GCF_042886655.1 Peribacillus sp. NPDC058002
ATCGTATTACTAAAAGGGGTTCGAGCAGACTACGTCATTCTCTGTATCTTGCCGTGCTATACGGCATAAGGAGTTCAAGGAACAAAAAGCTTAAAGCTTTCTTTGATAAGAAAAAATCGGAAGGAAAGCCAGCCAAAGTGGCGATCGTTGCCTGTATGAATAAACTTATTCATTGGGTTTACGCTTTATTAAAGAGAAAAGAAGCATTCCTAGATTTATCCTGATTAACGGTTTTGTGAAACAGAGAAAAATCCTTCCAAAAGGGTTTTGAAGGGTTATTTGGCATGGCCAAAAATAGTATATCATAAGGGAAATGAAAATATTAGAGAAAGATATTGACATCCTATTAGCTGGTTACTTCATTACCAGGAGCTGATCAGCAGCTCCTTTTCTTATGCAATTATAGGGGCAGGATATTTGAAAAAGAGGTATTTTCAAATAGTTAAAAATATTACTTTATAGATAATTAAGTTGTTTAGTTTTGTTTTAGAAATGCAGTGCCCATCTTGTGATGGGAGGTTATTAAAGCTGTCTACTTTAAACAATATTTTAGGAATAATAAAGCTATTTATTTTCAGAAAAAGAATCATATTTTAGTACCAATTCATAAAAAATTAAAATCTAAATCATCTAAGTGTATACATCTAATATCACTCATTCGTTGTATAAGTATAGGGAGGACAAAAGATGAAAAAAGAAAATGTATTAACCTCCTACCTTATCAATTTAGGAGAGGAAGTGTTCAAGCTATTACTAGCGAGAGGAGCCAAAAAAGAAGATGCAGAAGATATAATTCAAAACACCTACTACAAAATTTACACGCTATTGGATAAATTAACAGAGAGCAATATACGTCCTTGGTTTTTTAGAGTATCACTTAATCAATATATTGATTTGAAAAGGAAAAAGGAGCAGCAGAACATTTACTTAACTGAGGGAATTTATTCCAAGCTATCACACATCGATTGCGATTTTGATACGGTTTTAAATAAAGATGAGATTTTTTATTTATTAAAAGACATAAAAAAAGAATACAAAGAAATTTTCTTTTTAAAGTATTACTATGATTTTTCATATGAAGAAATTGCAACTATTTTGGATATTCAAGTAGACAGTGTAAAGCAAAAATTATATCGTGCACGTAAATTTATTCACTCAAAATTAGGAGGACCATATTGATGGAATCTTCGTTAAATGATGCTTTAAAAAAGGCTAAACGAAAACATCTACTAAAAATTATCATCACTTCAATTATTGTAGTACTAATTCTCTTACCTATCTTTTATAAAACAGGTAACTACTTTGCAGCGAAAAGCTCTACAAAGCTTCACGGAAAGCTTTTTTTACATAATGCCATTGCTGAACCTAATATTCAGATCGACTCTCAAGTAACCAGTAATTCATCGATGTTTGGGGGTAACATTATTACAAACCGTTCTAAGAATATTAATGGTTATGTAGTTCAATGGAGCACTCTTACAAGTTCATATGATTGGTTTCGAGTCAATATTGACACGAACGAGTTAGTACCAGGATTTCATTGGTCTGATACAGAGTTCTATGAGTATGATAAACAGACAAAGAGTAAATCAGCAACATTTTATCATCCATCCATAAAAAAATACTATAATGGTGTACAAAATGAATTAGGGGAAATTTCGGAAATGGAGTACCACGTTGCAGAAGTTGCCATTTCCTTTGATAAACCATACACGTTACAGGAAATACAAGCAAAAATCCCTGATAATTTAAACATCGTATGGTTGTATTTGGCTTCTCCAATTAGGGATGAAAGCAAGGGGCCAGCTGGTATGCCAGTTTATGGGTTTGAACTTTCCGACACCCCTAAAGAATCATATTCAAGCTTTGTCGATGGTCTTAAAGAGTATGATTCAAATGGGGATGATGAAACAATTCAAGAATTTTTAAAGGTAAATAAAAATAAGCAGTTCGGTGAAGTGAAAATTTTAGGGGTAATGCTCACTGGAAAAACAAACAATTTCAAAGCCTTAGAGAATCAAAATTTTATCCGCGGTGCTTCAGTAGGTGCCACTGCACAAATCGTTCCTTATATTAAACCTGAAAAATAATATGCAAGAGACCCAATAAAAATTATGTTCTTAATTAACTAAATGGAGAAAGTTTAAGCTTAAGACTGCTAATTAGCAGTGTTTTTTGTTATGAAGCTAACGGTACAGTGTTCTTGGAAAGAGTGCTAATGAGATTTGATCTATTTTAATACATAGAAAACACAGTTTGTGAATAGATGTACTTAAACTAACGGGTGCGTTAGCTGAAGATCAAAGCTGTCATTAAGGCAGCTTTTTCTTATGGAACTAACGGGGCAGGTTAGGCTAAAAAAGTTACGATAAAAAAGCGAGCCTTTTTACCAAGGGCTCGCTTTTTACATTTGTTTTTTTTGATTTAGGATACAAAACTAATTAATAAAGAAGATATTATTACGACAGAACAAATACTTAGAACAATAAACGGAAATCTAGATTTACTGTTAAAAGTTGCATAAGCCAATACAGAGGTAAAAAATAAAAATACTACTTGCATCCAAATAGGCTGTTCAAAAGGTCCAGTACGTAACAAAATAGTTATAGCCAATATAGCAGCAATTATTATTATAAAAAACGAAACCTTTTTCCCTTTCATTTTTATCACCTCCTATATATTTTATGCGCAAGGTCTTGTGCCGTAATACCAACTTCCAGTTTTGCTATAAGATTTACTGAATTTTTTTCCAGCTAAAGTGAAATTAATTTTTGGATTTTGATATCTATATTGATACAAATTTTCACATCCGGTAAATTTTTTGGAACCACTTCTATAATTATCAACTTTAAGAGTACCACTCATTAATTTTGAAGAGAAATAAGTTCCTAGTCCAACAACACCTAACCATGCGCCAATTGTACCAGCATAATCTGTTTTAGCAAACTTAAAACCAGTAAGAAAAGCAGCAGCAAGTACACCGCCAACGACTGTTACTATAGCATTTAAAGAATTTACATGTTTGTTTAAACTAAGAGTGGTAGTAGACATATACTTAGGTGAACTTGAAGTAGCCATTATAGAAGAAACAGTAACTCCTGAATTTACTAATTCTGGTTCTATTGATTCATCAATCTTTAATTCGCCTTTTTCACCATTCAATAAAAAATAATCATCGCCTTTATGATAAACAAATTCTTGTATATCGCCTGTAGATGATTCACTAGTTACTTCAACAGTATCATTTTCAACTGTTTCAATTGTGGAAAGAACAATTTCATTGTCAGTTTCTGTTTCAATAACTATCTTTTCTTCTGTTGATTCTAATAAATTTACTGATAAATCTTGATTATCTTTAGTTGAAGCATTAACAGTAATTGGTCCTATACTTCCTAATATAAGTGATGTAGCAAGGATGAACGACAAAGGTTTTTTATACATTAATTAGGCACTCCCTTTTTTC
>NZ_JBHVQU010000323.1:0-3453 GCF_042886655.1 Peribacillus sp. NPDC058002
TCTGTTGTGTATAAGAGACAGGCTCAAAGAAAAAGAGAAATGGGCTTAATGTTTGTTGGGAAATTACCCGAAAATGAAGGGATGTTATTTGTGTTTTCAGAAGAAGTATATGGTGGATTTTGGATGAAAAACACATTAATTCCTTTATCAATTGCTTTTCTTGACCCAGCTGGGGAAATTCTAAAAATACTTGATATGGAGCCTTGTAAAGAGTATATATGCCCTACCTATGATCCAGAAATAGTATATCATTATGCAATTGAAGTGAATCTTGGATGGTTTGAAAAGAACCATATTAAAGTAGGGGATTATGTTAAGCTTGGTTGAATCATATTTTTAAAAATAATATCATTCAATCGAATACGGTTAAGAGCATGTTTTGGATCAATCTTTTTTCAAAACATGCTCTATCAAGATTTTTTGTATTAATTTGATGCCACTTTGCGTCAAAACCACAATAACACTTCTCGTTTATTATGCCCTTGCACGTACCAGAGGATGCATACCAAGGCGCAGATAACTTCTCTCTTATGCTAGTTTTTTTTGTTTTTGGTCTAAGCGATGACTTAGGAAAGTTAGAAGACTTGCAAAGATAGCAACCAACCCACCTACCAATGTAACATTCATCAAATTTCCCTGATGGTAAACAACTCCGCCTAATGCAGAACCAACGGCTATACCGACATTGCTTGCTACTGGCATCAGTGAAGCAGCTAGTCCTGTAGCTTTTGGTTGATAAATGCCAGCTAGATCTATCAAATAAAGCTGGGTAGATGTTGTTAAAAGGATGGCCATTAATGACATTAAGCTAATATTAACCAATCCCAAGATTAAGTTATTTGTGGTCCAATATAAACTGACTAGAACAATCGCTTGAACGAGAAAAACAAACCGGAGACGTCCGATAGCATTGTGGCTGGCAATTTTACCAGCAAGAATGTTGCTGAAAATGGAAATAAACCCGTAGCCAAACAAGATTAGACTGATTGAACTACTTGGTGCTTCCATTCCTTTCAGGATCGGAACAAGATACGTATAAACGGCATACGTTGCACCAAATCCAAGAGACGGAATGAAAAAAGCCATTAAGATTCTTGGGTGTGTTAACAAAGAAAATTGCTCACGCATTGAACTGCGAAATGTACTGTGCATAGTAGGCAAAATCAAGAAAGATGCCAAAAACGCAATTCCACCGAGAAAAGTCGTTAAAAGAAAGGTCGCATTCCAGTCGTACCAATCAGCGATCACAGTGCCTATTGGTACTCCAATTACATTTGCAAGAGTAAAACCACCGAAAACGAATGATATAGCTAGTCCACGTTTCGCGATTGGCATGGTTTCACTTGCTACAATCATGGCAAGTGAAATTAAAACTCCTGTTACGATCGCTGTCATCATCCGAAGAGCAAGCAGCATGATGAAGTTCGCCGATATTACGCACAAAGCATTCAGGATAATGAACGAACCTATCAAAAACAACATCCATTTACGTTTTGGAAAATGGCTTGCTGCCGACATCACGAGTGGTGTCGCAATGGCAAAGGTAATGGCAAACGCAGAAACGAGTGTACCTGCTTTTGCATTTGTAATATTTAGACTCGAGGAAATATCGGTTAAGATACCGATGATAACAAATTCGCTTGTCCCGAGAACAAATGTTAATAAAGTAAGTGTTAAGATGAGTAACCAATGTCGCTTGGATAATTCTGTGTCGTGCATAAATACCTCTTTTCTTAGATGAATGTAAATGTGTCACAGGGGAGATAAACAATTTAACTATCATATCATAAAAAATATCTTTGAGGAAAACCCTTGCTTGGTTATCGTTTATTATTTCTTGCTAAAAGGCTTGTACCTGAATCATTCACTTATTTTACCGTAACCTGTTTTGTAATAGGACAAAATATTATAAGACAAATCATAAGATCTTGATGGTAATGAAAAAAAGTAAAAAACTCAAACGGGAACGATGGAAAAGAAAGTTAAGGATAATTAGAAGAGGAAAGCTGTCAAAAATACCTTGGTAGGAGACCATGTAAGATTTGATGCTAAAGTCCATAATACTTACTTTAAACATCAAGGATGGAAGGATGATAAATGTGAAGTGTATTGTCATTAATGGTAAATCCAATTCGAGAAATTCTGGTACTAAGCTAATTTCAAACACCTTTTAAAAACGGAATTAGGTATGTAATCTATAAAATAACCGAACCGGAACTTATTATTCACTTTGTTTTTTACCCGAATTACATGAAAGTTTCATGTTACTATCGGTATTAATTCGGGGTATATTTCTTCTTTCTGATCTCATACTAAAGATAAGAAGGAGGGGTATCCATGGCAAAACGGACAAAGAAAAATGATGCAGACCAAAAGAACAAACAAGGATACAATTCAAGCAAAACAGATTCTGAATTCTCTAAAGAATTTGGCAGTGCAAACGCTAATCAAGCACATAAAAATAAAGCAAAAAAAGAAAAAGCATCTAAAAATCAAGGTGAGTGGAAAGGCATGCATTAATTAATACTTGCCAGACCCCGACTCAAGATAAGTGAAGACTGCACAGGGTCAATGGCTGGAGGCTTTTCATGCTTCTAACGGTTTACTGAACTTTATGTAAAGGGGCAATTTAGATGACTCAATCTAAGCGACAAGAAGAACGCCAATGGAAAGATCGTAAACAATCGCAGAATCCACATGGTAAGGTTAAATCATTTGAACAATTAGCTGAAGGCATGGGCAAAAATGAAACTGAAACTAAGTAAAACGGCTTAACAATCAGAGGCTAGCCCAAAGGCGCAGAGCCCAACATAATAGTGGGGTCACTTCCTTGGGGGGGACCCCCTTCTTGTCGTTTTAAAAATGTAATCTTTATGAAAAAGCATAATGTCTTCGTAGTGGACAACATTAAACATTTTATGGTAATTGATATATTTTTTGGTTAAAATGGTTTAGAGGTGATTTTGTTTTGGAATACACAAGTTTGTTCATCATGCTGGCAATTATCTTTTTAATAGTAATGACCAATAGTTTTTTATTTTGGTGGATAAAAACTACAATAGTAGCTTATTATTCTGTAATTTCTTATATCTTTATAAAAACTAAAAACAAAATTGATAGACAATATGAGAATATCCTCCCTGTACCAGATACATATTGGGATAAAAATTCAGGCTGGGTTGACACGATGGCTGGATATTATTTCTGGCCTTTGGCAGTAATTCTCCTTTTTATTTATTACAAATGGTATAGAAGTGTACAAAGCAAAACAGCTAAAGGATTGATTGTTGTTAGCTTCATTCCATCAACTGCCATTTTTTTATTTATTACTTTTTTATTCGGGTTTGGCTACGGGTACAGACCATAAGGATAGTGCTTGTTTATTACATAGTTTGTGTCAACTTTCAATAGGTCTTAAGCAAGTAACGAGTGTGTTTGCGACATAATAAGGCC
>NZ_JBHVQU010000324.1:0-3451 GCF_042886655.1 Peribacillus sp. NPDC058002
GGTATGTGATCTGGAAGTTGGCGAATTTGTACATACTTTCGGGGATGTCCACATCTATTCTAACCACCTTGAACAAGTGGAACTGCAGTTGACCCGTGATCCCAAACCATTGCCAATCATGAAAATCAATCCAGATGTGAATAATATCTTTGATTTTAGCTTCGAGGACTTCGTTTTGGAAAATTACGAAGCCCATCCCCATATAAAAGGTGAGGTTAGCATATGATATCGTTGATAGTGGCAATGGATCAAAATCGTGTGATAGGTAAAAACAATGAACTGCCATGGCATTTACCGGCAGATTTGCAGTATTTTAAAAAAGTGACGATGGGCCATCCGATCGTAATGGGCCGAAAAACATTTGAATCGATCGGCAGGGTCCTGCCTGGTCGGGAAAATGTCATCGTTACCCGCAATCAGGGTTTTAAAGCGGAACGCTGCGTAGTTTTACATGATATTGCACAAATCAAAACGTTTGCAGATAACCGTGATGAGGAAGTTTTCGTTATTGGCGGAGCCGAAATCTTCAAGGAAATCCTTCCTGTTACCGATCGCTTGTATATAACGGAAATTCATGAAACCTTTGAAGGTGATACTTTCTTTCCCGTGCTTGATGAAAATCAATGGGATAAGATCTCATCAAACCCAGGCAGCATCGATGAAAAAAATCGTTATGCACATGATTTTATTATTCTACAAAAAAAATAAAGTGTTAATCCGATTATGGGGAAATGACCATAATCGGATTTTTTTGGTATGGAATGAACAAAAGAAAGAATTTTTAGAAAAATCAATTACATTAATAACAGTAAAGTGCTATAATGATTGAATTCATTAAGGAAGGAAATGAGGGATTGTTATGAATCAGACTGCATCTAAGAATAGGGGGATTCAATTGGAAGATATTCTAATTGCCTATAGAGAACTGAAAGAAATCGTTTTGCATACTCCTTTACAAAAAAATCAGAGGCTCTCTGAAAAATATGATTGTAATGTTTATTTAAAACGTGAGGACCTACAACACGTACGTTCCTTTAAATTAAGAGGGGCTTACTATAAAATGAAAAGCCTGACTGAGGAAGAGACGAAGAATGGAGTCGTTTGTGCCAGTGCAGGAAACCATGCACAAGGAGTAGCTTTTTCCTGCAGCCAATTAGGTATCCATGGGAAAATTTATATGCCTGCTACAACTCCAAGGCAAAAAGTCGATCAAGTGCAGTTATTCGGTAGGGATAATGTGGAAATCATCCTTGTCGGGGATACTTTCGATGATGCATTTGCCATGGCGATGGAATGCTGTGAAAAAGAAGAGCGTTCCTTTATCCATCCATTTGACGATGAAAAGGTAATCGCCGGGCAGGGGACAACGGCTGTAGAAATCCTGAATGATTGTGAAGATGGAATCGACTATGTATTTGCCGCTATGGGCGGTGGCGGTTTAATGGCCGGAGTATCTAGCTATTTCAAATCGGTTTCCCCAAATACGAAATGCATTGGTGTTGAGCCGCAAGGTGCTGCTTCGATGGAGTACTCTTTCAAGGAAGGAAAAGTTTCTGAACTTGAAAACATAGATACATTTGTTGACGGGGCAGCGGTCAAGTGTGTGGGACAGTTGACATATCAGCTTTGTAAGGAAAACCTGGAAGATATCGTTGTCGTTCCTTCGGGTCAAATCTGTACGACGATTCTCGATTTATATAATCAGCATGCGATTGTCGCTGAACCGGCAGGGGCTATATCTGTAGCTGCGTTGGATTTATACAAGGAACAAATCAAAGGCAAAACGGTTGTATGCATGGTCAGCGGAGGGAATAACGACATTGGGCGTATGCAGGAAATTAAGGAGAAATCCTTATTATATGAAGGGCTGCTTTATTATTTTATCGTGAATTTTCCACAACGTGCTGGAGCTTTAAGGGAATTCCTCGATGAAGTGTTAGGACCGAATGACGATATAAGCCGTTTTGAATATACGAAGAAAAATAATAAAGAAAGCGGTCCGGCCCTGGTTGGTGTAGAGCTGAAAGATAAAAATGATTATGAAGGGCTCATTCAGAGGATGAACAAGAAAGGATTCTCTTTCGTAGAGGTCAATAAAGACAGTAATTTATTTCACTTATTGATTTAATCATGGATTAAGTGTTAAATTAGGATAGAATAAAACCTATGTTTTTACATTTTATTCTGCCGGCTCAGGCGTATAGGGGCAAACTGTCGATAATTGTTACCATTTTATGACGAATTGCCAGTTCCCTTTCAATTGGTTGGAAATGGTATTATAATCGGAGTAGGTCTAATTACAACACCAAAGGGGATGTATCCATGTCGAACATTGGAGTACCTGGTCTAATTCTCATCTTAATATTGGCTTTAATTATCTTTGGTCCGAAGAAACTTCCGGAAATTGGACGTGCTTTTGGACAAACACTTCGTGAGTTTAAAAAGTCCACGAGTGATTTAACAAAAGGTGATTATGAAGAAGATAAGAAGATACAACAAAAAAATCATGAATGATTAAATGCTGGGCGTAAGATGCAATCGTCTTGCGCCTTTATGCTGGAACAAAGATACGGATTTTCAGATGAAGGCGTGATCAACTTTGGAAGATAAAGAATTAAATATCATCGATCATCTCGATGAATTGAGAAAACGGCTCATCATTACTGCTGTTGCTTTTTTGATCTTTTTTATCGCCAGTTTTATTTATGTCGAGGAGATCTATAATTGGTTCGTGAAAGATCTTGATTTTGACCTGATGGTATTGGGACCGAGTGATATTATCTGGGTTTACTTTATGCTCTCAGGTGTTGTAGCCATTGCGGCAACCATACCTGTAATTGCTCTGCAAATCTGGTTATTCATCAAACCCGCTTTGATGCCAAATGAAGTAAGGGCGACCCTTGCTTATATTCCAGCACTTTTCCTGCTTTTTATCGGAGGGCTGGCTTTCGGTTATTTTGTCATCTTCCCGACCATTCTTCAATTTTTGATTGAACTGGGCGATGGGATGTTCATAACCAGTTTTACAGCGGATAAGTACTTTTCGTTCGTATTTAATATGACGATACCTTTTGCTGTTTTATTCGAGCTTCCTGTCGTTACCATGTTTTTGACTTCCCTTGGCATAATAAATCCTTATGTGCTTCAAAAGTTAAGGAAGTATGCATACTTTGTACTGGTTGTCATAGCGATATCGATTACGCCGCCTGACTTTATGTCAGACTTTATGGTGATGATTCCCTTGCTGTTATTATACGAAATCAGTATTTCGTTATCAAAACTCGTCTATAAGCGAAGGGTGAAACGCGAAAGCTTGCGGGAAGACACCTACGAGGAAGGTTTATAAGAGGAAGCCCATAATGGCATTTTGCCTTTATGGGCCTTTTTTTTAGGCTCTTTCGTAAAGATTGTTGTTTTTAAAACGAAACGATGTAAGGTTGATTGGAGCGGA
>NZ_JBHVQU010000325.1:0-3437 GCF_042886655.1 Peribacillus sp. NPDC058002
GCTTCTTATCTTGACCTACTATCATCAAATGTCTGAATTCTACACCCTTTTACACGTCTAATTTTTCTGGTTCATCTAACTCTCCAAAATATAGGCTTCTCAATCCTTCCATAGTCAAATCAATATATATTCCTTAAATTACATTAGACTACTTAAGAAAGAGGCTTTATCTAATTCATGAGATATTTTTTTCTTTCCTTTTCTTTTCTTTTCTTTTCCTTCTAACTGTTTATAAATTGCTTCATTATATGAAACAGACATTGAAATAACTGCAATCCTCTGGCTGCTTCAATGTTAAAGAATATAAATAACTATATATTGCGTAGGATATTTTGCTAATCATATCTATATCCATTGGAAATCAGATACCAATCTAGGAACCTAATACTTCAGTTCTTTCGGGAGAAATTGATGCTATCCTTGCATAAAAAAATGCCCGATTCCATAATCTTAGGATCGGACATTTTATAAAGCCATTAAAGTTAAAGTGAACTGTGCTGCTCTTTTGACATCTCATACAGCGTAGACATCTTTTTCGTTTCCTTGGTTTTAAGTGAAATACTAGTAGCACGAACACAAAAACTTAATGGAATTTACCAGTTAATCTAAAACCAATTTCTGCAACTAGGGTTGATAGTAAAAATGTTCCTGTATATACAACTAGAGATATAACAACTATACGCCATCCCAATTTCTTGAATTCTTTCAAATCTTTCCCGAAAGAAAGGCCAGCATAAGCCAAAATAGGTGTTGCCAAGGCCATAAAATTAACTTGTTCTGTTATTTTAATGATTGATGCGTTTCCTGGAAAAATCGGGGTTGTAACCAATAAGGCTAACATAGAAACCCAAACAACAATTGGTAGTTTAATAGGGGAGATTTTTGCGAAAAAGAACCCTAATATCGTTACAGCAACAATGATCATCATACCTGGTAATGCGTCAATTGGTGAAACATTGTATCCAATCCAATTTCCCATAATAGCTATTATGCCGATAATTATAAAAGTCAATATTTTATCTTTCATATAAAATCTCCCCTTTATGCCCTATGCTTCAATATTTTTGATTTGATCTTTTTTTGACTTTCGCCCTAAAATAGGCTCAAATTTTTTGTATAAATAGTTTGTAAAAGGAAGAGAAAAGAATACACATATATACGTTCCTAAAATTGTTGTAATTAAGTTAGCAGCACCAGCAAAAACTGCGATATCCTTTGCGGATTCCGGGAATATAACAGCTAATGCCCCTGACATGGCAGCCATCATACTACCTGAGCCTACACCCGCACCCATGGCTAGTGAAATTGGATGAAACCAACCAGTTTGAGCCAAAAAGCTTGCTAACACTGACAGATATAAAGCCCCAAACAAAGTACCGCAAACATATACGCCCAGCGCTCCCCGTCCTTCTGGTGAATCCGAGCCATATTTCTCAGCGATAATGGCTAAGTTAGGTTCTCTATCGATTGAAAAAGTAGCACCGACTGCTTCTCTTTTCATTCCAAGTAATAAAGCAATCGGTAACCCTAATAGGATAGTACCTGCGAAATGTCCCACTTCTTGTAATCCTAAAGAAATCCCAGCATCAAATATCTTCGGCAATGAAGGCCCCATTAACATTCCCAATTTGGCTACAAAAAGCATGAATGAAATCCCTAAAATATTGGCTGCTACATTCATTTCCTTCATTTTTAAAATTTTGAAAGAAGGTAAACTAATAATGGCTCCGATAATTAATGCATACAACATTGGAAATAATGCAATGGCTCCAATCCCAATGTTAAACGTTTTGACGCCAATAAATTCTGTAACACAGACTAATATCAAAACAAATAAATGAATTTTCCAATTACGCAGAGAATTTTCTTGCACTATATTACACTCCTTTTCTACAAATTATGCTGATTCTAAAAGGAAAACCAACACTGTTTTTACTTATCATTTTTTAATTTATTGAATTTTTTCAGTTGTATTCATAGCTAGTCCTACGATAAGGGAAATCCCTTGGATCATCGCTTTTTCATCTGGTAAAAATACGTCACTATGCAGCTTCATCGGATCCTCAGGGTTTTCTCCTACTCCCAAGAAGACAAATGTACCAGGGACTTTTTCTAAATAGAAGGCAAAATCTTCACTTGCCATACTTGGTTTAGACAACCACTGCACTGAGTTTTCTCCAAATAAATCAGTAGCAATGGCAGCAACATGTTCATTAAATTTTGGATCATTCATTGTAACAGGATACCCCACTGTAAAGTTATAGTTTATTTCAACTTCTAATTTAAGTGCGGAAGCCACTCCTTCGATAATTCGTTGGATGCTTGCAGCCACTTCCTTACGAGTGCTCGCATTAAGTGTTCGTACAGTTCCTTTAAAACTAGCTTTTTCAGGAATAATATTATAGCCATCCCCTGCTTCAATTGTTCCGATTGTAATAACAACGGAATCTACTGGATCTGTTTCTCTGCTAACAATTGTTTGTAGAGCTGTTACAACATGAGCAGCACCCACAATAGCATCTACTCCTTGATGCGGTGCTGCCCCGTGACCTTGTTTACCTTTTAATACAACATCAAAAGAATCCATACTTGCCATTATCGCACCATTTCTAAAACCATAAGTTCCAGTAGCTAATTCAGGCCAAACATGAAAAGCAAAAGCATGGTCGACGGGAGGGTTGCTCAATACCCCTTCTTCAACCATCATTATTCCCCCGCCCTTCATCTCTTCAGCAGGTTGAAAAATGAATTTTATTGTACCCGCGATATGATGCTTATTTTGAGATAAAATATTAGCGGCAGATAGTAACATTGCGGTATGCATATCATGTCCGCAAGCATGCATAACCCCAGGATTTTTAGATTTGTAGCTTACATCAGTCTTCTCCTGTATAGGTAAAGCATCAATATCAGCTCGCAAAGCAAGCACAGGTCCCTCTTTATCTCCACGAAGAAAACCCACAACACCTGTCTTAGCCACTCCGGATGTCACTTCAATTCCAAGATCTTTTAAATAATTCGCAATTATTTCAGCCGTTTTATGCTCTTCAAATCCAAGTTCAGGATTTTCATGGATCATTCTTCTTAATCTCACAGCTTCTTCATATATTCCAGATGTTTGCTCTACTATTTCAGTTGACTTTATTGCATTTGACATTTTTTTGATCATCATCATTCATCCCCTAAAGAAAAATAAATACAAAATATTCTAGCTATAATATCAATATTTTAGTTTTAAAAACTTTCATTATAATAAAAAAATGATTTTTTTGAAAAAACCTTATAATTTGATAATTCTTAATAGATATTGTTATACTACCATTTCAAATATTTACTGTAAATATTGAAAATACAAAAAATTCATTATTCTCTTCAAGCGAATGTTCAAAAAGGAGAACAAATAAGCCAAGATGTTCGAGGAACGATTGTCTCGAGGC
>NZ_JBHVQU010000326.1:0-3421 GCF_042886655.1 Peribacillus sp. NPDC058002
CTATATGAACAAGCCTCATTCGAATCGATATCCCATGTAAATATTGTTCTCTATGACTGCTTTGTAGTTCGAAGGGAAAGACAGATTGGTTTAAACTCCAAAGAGTCATAGTAGCTCTCTCTCTTTGTGAAGCCTAACAATACCTCTTTATCCGAATAAAATTAAATTACCACAACTTTTCGACAACATCAACCTTTAGATTTTTTCGGCTGCCTATAGAGATCCTGGGGATGTACAATACTCGGACGTTCTATAGTGCCAGGATAAGGTCTTCTTAATATTATATGTGACAGGGCCTTTGGCTGAAACGGGAGAAGCGGCCATAAATAAGGCGTATTTAACGTCTTTATATTAGTAAGCATAATAATGTAGAGTGTGATGCCAATGACTAGGCCAGGCACTTTAAATAAAGCGACCAATACTAGCAGGACTAATCGGGAAATCTTATTCGCAACCCCTAGTTCTAAACTCGGAGTGACAAATGTACCGATTGTCGCTACGGAAGCGTAGAGAACCACCTCAGGAACAAATAGCCCAACATCTATCGCTATCTGTCCGATCAAAACTGCCGCAACCAAGCCCATTGCCGTAGAAAGCGGTGTCGGGGTATGGACGGCTGCCATCCTTAAAAATTCTATCCCAATATCGGAAATGAAGATTTGGATCACAATGGGTATATGCGTTTTTTCATTAGGCCCGATATACTCGAGCTTCTCCGGCAGGAGGGAAGGCTCTAAACAAAACAATAACCAAATCGGCAGCAAGTATAACGAAACGAAAATCCCGAGAAATCGGACCCAGCGTACCAAGGATCCAACAGCAGGTGCCTGCCGATACTCCTCAGCGTGCTGCATGTGATGGAAAAGAGTGGACGGGGTTATGATGACACTCGGTGACGTATCCACATAAATAAGGACATGCCCCTCAAGTAAATGTGTTGCAGCAACATCAGCCCGTTCCGTGTACCTGACAAGCGGGTATGGGTTATATTTTTGCTTGACGATGAACTCTTCGATCGTTTTATCGGCCATCGTTATGCCATCAACATCAATACTATTCAATTCCTTACGAACGATTTCAATTAAATCAGGATCGGCAATATCTTTAATGTAGCCGATGGATATATCCGTTTTCGATCGTTCCCCTACATGCAACATTTCGAAACGTAATCTTTCATCCCTGATCCTCCGTCTTGTTATCGCTGTGTTAATGATGATATTCTCGACAAAACCGTCCCTTGATCCACGGACGACTTTTTCCGTATCGGGTTCTACTGGCTGTCTCCCTGGATAACTCCGGACATCCACAACCAATCCTATTGGTTTACCATCAACAACAACGACTATTAATCCGGATAAAACCTGATCAACAAGCTCATCCATCGTCTTTATTTCCTCAACGGATTGGTGTACAAGCAAGTCTTTGACTGCATCAAAAACTTTAGTGGTCAAGATTTCCGCATTTTTGTTATGAATAAGAGAATCGAGGATTTCAATGATGTACTCTGTATCCGTCAGCCCGTTTACATAGTAAAGATGCACATCTTTTCTTAGAACCTTTATCCTTCTTACCCCTAAGTCGAAGCTGACGCCCAGACCTACATTCTTTTCCATGTACGCGTCAACTTCCGCTACCCTATTCGGAATCGGTTTCATGTTTTCAGGTTTTTCTGAAGTCATCATGACCACTCCTTTCCAATATGATTTCCACCGCTAGCTTCGTTATCGGTGCTCCTCTTTTAAAATCATCCTGATGGGACATTTTCCCGATATCCCCTATCCCCACTACTATGGGAACATGTAATTGATCGATGCAATACACCGTATCTCCAGTTATCTTGCCGAGTTCAAATTCTTCGGCTCCGTATTTATCAACCCCGTTCGGTGTCAGGTTACCATCACGGTCAATACAGATATCCACTTTGGTCCATTCTTCCCTTCTAGTCTTTGAAGCGACCGCTATCACACCAAGGACATTAATATCAGGGTGACCGGCAACTACCTTCATTGCCTGTTCGCCTGATCCTTCTCCGATAAAACCGCTATCATCAAACATGACCAATACTGGATCATACTTCGCCTTTTTTATTAATTCAACTAGCTCCAAGCCCGTATATCGTGATGGATTACCTTGGGACATGGAGATACACCTTCCCCCTATTTCCTTCGCTACGTGCTCGACAGCCCGTTTCGCATACTCATCCCCATCCGTAATCAATATCACTTTTCGTTTGGTCACCATCTTGGGCCTACCTTTCATCATCAGGAATAGTTACCTTATAAACTTATAAATCCACTAAATAAATCCATTGGAATAATGATCCGGCTACTTTCCCCAATACGAGTGCCATTAACAGATAAATGATTTTCTCTTGAATTCCGATTCGCTTTGACAGAACCGGAAATACATTCAGGACTTCAGTTAAGGCAGCAGCAAGCATTCCATTAAATATCCCGTCAGCCAAACCGATCGGAATTAATAAAAAATATGGGAGGGAAAATTCCGTTTCCTGTAATCCTAACCATGTCCCTGCGACAACGCCGGTAATGATGGCTCCTTCATAGTAATGAATCATCTTCATTGTTTTGGTCAGCTGAGTCAGTCTCGGAATCACCCCAAGTACAGTTAAAAACGCTACAAAACCGGCACCTGTCGCAAAACCCCCGGCCAAACCGACAAAGATTCCAAATATAATTTTACCGGTCATCAAGGTGGCGCACATTCTCCTTATTTTCATTCATGATTACATAACTGTCCAAATCCTGCTGATAGTTGAACATTTCAACCTCGAGCGGACTAGGTTCCTCATTGAAGCGTTTTTTAAAAAAGTGATTAAAAAATAGAATCATGCCCATACCAAGGCCGAAACTATATGGGATTTGGATCAATAATGGCTTATCATCCACTTTCCCCGTGATTATAGTAAAGATTTTTTGATGCACTTCCCCCATGCTGACATCCACATGAAAATTCATGATCGTCATCCCGCCGCCGATAAATAACAAAAACCAAACCAAGGCGAATGTCAGGTATGACATTTTCTTTTTCGAGAAGATGATTTCGATGATCGTTTGGGAGGGCCCGAATGACTCCAGTTCAATAGCCGGGTCCATCTTGCGGATGGCCACGATTACTTGAGCCAAATCAACGACAATAATATTCTTATCTTCCTTCTTGACCGTTAATAATATAATTTCTTCAATGATGGTAATCACTTCTTCAGGTCCGATTATCCTTGCAATATCTTTTATCCTCACCGTTTGATTTCCCTTTACTTGTACACGGTTCCTCATCCTGATATATACAACTGCCACTATCATCACTTCCCGCCCTATTAGTTCCTTTTGATCGTAGTATGGTTTGGAAACAGTGTGAAAATGCAGGAAGTGAACGATCTCCATATATTCGTCATTTACAAACT
>NZ_JBHVQU010000327.1:0-3418 GCF_042886655.1 Peribacillus sp. NPDC058002
AGATAAATAAACAACTAATTCAATTGACCTGATTCGATTAAGCCAACAGCGTCAGCTATCAACATTTCGGTACTGCTTCCCCCGCCCAGAATATCCTTTACATATTTGGGACGCACCCCTAAATATGTTGCTAATTGATGAGATGTACAAGAATCGTTTTCAGAATAACTCATGAACCCGTCGATATCTTTCGCTTTTAGCCCAGCATCATTCAATGCAGCTCGAGCAGCGTCCAATGCCAAATGTAACGGGGTTGTACCTGAATTCTTAGAACGCTCACTTTCCCCTACACCGACAATGGCATAGCGATTTTTAATGCTGTCCATACAAAAACCTCCCTTATTGAATGCGTAAAACCACTTCACCTGAACCCACAACTTGCTCTGGTTCCTTTTCTGCAGTAAGGTCAAGTCTTACAAAGCGTTGACCTCTTTCTTCATACAGACTTTTAACGAAAGCAGAACATGTGATTCGATCTCCTGGTACCGTTACGGCACCAAATCTCATTTTAAAGGTTGCCGGTACAGCATGATCACCAGCCAGTTTCATTACATATTCACCAAGAAAGCCCATTACAAGCATTCCATGAGCAATCACACCCTGCATGCCAATCTCTTGTGCGAATGCATCATCTGTGTGTAATGGATTGAAATCTCCTGAAGCTCCGGCATATTTAACAAGTTGTACCTTGGTTACAGCTGGCTTGATAAGAGCTTCAAGTCTTTGACCTTCATGTAAACTTTCATATTTCAACATCCCTGATTCCTCCCGCTTGCGGTTTTCCGGAAATTAACATCGATACTTTAGCCCTTAACTATCAGCATGTTTATTCAAACAGGAGCATGATTACTTCTGATGGGCCGATAAATGATATTCGTTCGGCTTATGACCACCATTTCACCTGACTCATCTTTCATTTCTGTATCAAGTACCAAGAATTGCATCGTTCCTTTTCTGCCTTCCCGTTCGTATACATCTGTTACTTTCATCTGACAATGCAACCTATCACCTGGTCTAATCGGGCGGGAATAAATAAACTCCTGCTCACCATGCAGCATTCTCCTTTGTTCGAGGCCCAAGTCAAGGCTTTCGCCACTATCCTGACCAATGGCTATCGGGAATGTCGGCGGTGCTATAATGCCACCATATGAAGTTTTCGCTGCATATTCTTCATCCACATATAAGGGGTTCAAATCACCAATCGCCTCAGCAAATTGACGGATATGCCTCTTTTCAACTTCAAATATAAATTCAGCTCCCGTTAAACCGTTCAAATGATCCAGTTCCATTTGCTTTCTACCCCCTAATAACGGTATTATCATTCACATTATTCTTTACAACAATCATGGCATCAGCGGCTTTGATTCCGTTTTCATATACCAGCAAAGGATTGATATCCAATTCGTCTATGGAATCTTTATAATCTGTAACTAAAGCGGAAACCTTTAATAACACATCAATGATGGCTTCGATATCAACCGGTGCTTTCCCGCGTGCTCCCATTAAAATGTCCTTCCCCTTAATTTCTTCAATCATTTCAAGTGCATCCTGTCTTGACAGTGGAGCAATCCTTAACGAAATATCTTTGTAAATCTCAACAAATATTCCCCCTAGACCAAACATGATAACCGGCCCAAATACGGGATCATCACTTGCGCCAACAATGATTTCCACACCATCAGGTAACATTTCCTGAACGGAAATGCCGTTTATTTTAGCCTCAGGTTTATAATTTAGTGCATTCCGCTTAATATCCATGAAAGCATTCCTGACCTCAAGGTCAGTACTTACATTCAATCGAATCGCATCCGCTTCCGTCTTATGTGGTATATCCGGCGAATCGACCTTTAACACGACTGGATAACCGATACTGTTAGCGAATTGGATGGCATCGTTTTCATTTTCAGCTATAACACGCTTCGTGGTAGCAATCCGATATCGTTCCAAAACCATACTAGCTTCGGATTCACTTAATGTAATACCCGGCTTCAGCATGTCCTGCAAGCTTTGTTTCTCTATTTTCTTTGTACTATTAGAAACTCGAATTTCAAGATTTTTTCGATAAAATTCACTGTATTCAACTAGTTTAGCCAGCCCTCTTATCGGATTAAGGCTTCCCGGAATCACTGGTATGCCATTTTTCACGAGCTTAGCGGTACAAGGCGGGAGTGTCATGCCATCTAATGGAAATGTGGTAATGAATACAAATTTATCTGAGCATCTGCAAATTTCAATAAACTCTTGAAGCAAAGGATGCTCGGCAGTCCAATTAAAAGGAAACTCCGTAAAAATGATATTATCGACATCCGGATCTTCTACAAGTGCCCGCAATGGTGCAAGGAATAACTCAGGGTTGGAAACAGATGCGGCCGCTGTTAAATCCACTGGATTGGAAGCGCTCGCATATTCAGGTAGATTACGTTTGATTTCTGTTATTGTCTTTAAGCTGAGTGGATTGATGGTAAGTCCGTATGATTCACAGCGATCCGCTTCATTTATACCCCTCCCGCCAGAACTGGTGATGATTACCGTATTGCGTCCATTTGGAAGCTTCTTTGATAGGAATAGCTTTGAAAAAGATATGATATCCTCATAATCGTCGGCCCTTACGATGCCAGCTTGTTTAAAAAAGGCATCATATACTTGATCCGATCCCGCAAGTGATCCTGTATGAGAAGCAGCCGCTCTGCTTCCGGCCTTGCTCCTCCCGGTTTTCATGACAATCATGGGTTTATTTCGATCCAATGCCTCTGTTGCCAGGCTTCGTAATTTATCTGGGTTTTTAGCACCTTCCAAGTAGCCGCTAATCACACTTGTTTTTGAATCATGAATCATATATTCAATTACATCCGAGAATTCAGTTTCCATTTCATTTCCTACACTCACGAAGTAATTGAAACTCAATCCATTCTGAGCTGCTGCCATATAGGTCAAAACACCAAATGCACCGCTTTGGGAGACATAACCGACCCCTCTTTGGTCATTTAATGGCACAGATTGAATGGCAGGGGAAAAAGTGCCAATCAAACCATTCGACAAATTCACTAATCCAACACAGTTGGGACCCACTATCCGTATTCCATTCTTTCTTGCAATATCTGTTAGCAATTCCTGTTGCTTAATACCTTCTTTTCCTGTTTCTGAAAAACCGGCAGCAAAAATGATGGCTGCCTTCACTTTCTTTTGTGCACATTCCTCCAATCCTTGCTGCACCTGATTCGCCCCAAGGCAAAAAATGGCCAAATCAATTTCATTCGGGACATCTGACAAAGATTCATAGCACTTTATCCCTTCAATCTCTTTTGCTTTGCGATTGATCGGATAAATCTCCCCATTAAAATGACCATCCAAAAGGGCTTTCACTTGTAAATTCCCTATTTTGTATTCACTCTTGGAGGCACCCAGGATTGCAATGGAT
>NZ_JBHVQU010000328.1:0-3411 GCF_042886655.1 Peribacillus sp. NPDC058002
GGGCAATACATGTTTCAAACCCAAGAAAACGCCACGTACATTTATTGACATTAATTGATCGAAAACCTCAGTAGGATAATTGATAAGTGGCATGATTTTGCCTTCCCACCCTGCATTATTCAGGAAAATATCGATTTTACCATAAGAATCTATCGTTTTTTGAACATAATTTTTTATATCGTCTTCATTTGTAACATCGGCTTTAACGAACTTCGCTTCGCCGCCTTTTTCTTTGATTTCATTTACCGTTAACATTCCAGCCTCTTCAGAAAGGTCAACAACAACCACTTTGGCACCATTTTCTGAAAGTGTAATAGAAGCCGCCCGGCCGATACCCCCGCCGCCTCCGGTAACAATTGCTACTTTTTCTGTAAAATCAAATGCTTGCATAATATTCTCCCTTTCTCCCTTTAATCTTGGTGATGATCTTCTTGTTTGAATACGATTACATCATAACACTATTTTTGTCGATTGTCGACAATTTGCTTTTAGAGTCAAAGACTCTACATCACTCCATGTTTCAGAGCTTCATGAATTTCATTTTTTGCCTTAACGAAATCATCTTCGAGAATGCCCTCAATAGACATTTTTAATCTGAAATGGAAATTTTCCATCGTTTCTGTATTCCATTGACTTTGGGCAAAAACCATGAGGATATGACTGGCTTCCTCAAAAAATCTTGATAATGCTTTGTTATTAGCGATTGTAAAAATATATCGAAATATCTGTTCAGCTTTTTTTTGATACTCGATTACATCACTTTTCTCACACTTATCCGTTGCACTTTCCAAATGCTTTCGTAATGATTGCTTTTTTTCCTCGTGCCACCTTCCTTGGGAAAATTCAATGCCCATCTGGATCAGCCCGATCGTAACATCATTATATTCAATGATTTCCTTTTGTGAGAATGGCTTGACGATCGTTCCCCGCCTCGGTATCCTCTCAACAATTCCGTCAACCTGCAATAAATAAAGGGCTTCGCGAACTGGTGCACGGCTCGTATTCAATTCTTTGGAAATGTCTTCTTCGACGATTTTCTCTCCAGCTTCAATTTCCCCTTCAATGATTTTTTTTAAAATGTGTTTGGCGATTTGTTGTGGTAACGATTCCCCAAAATAAATGCCATCTGTCAAATTGGAAGTATTTCCAAACATCTTTCAGCACTCCTATACTTCTAATAATTGATTTTAGTTCTATTAGTATAACATATGGATAGGAATTAACTTCCTTAAAAATTACACCCCTTAATGTTAACCTACCAAGAAAAACGTTTTAAACCATGTGTGGCTCAGAATGAAAAGTTGACCGAATGCTTCTTCGAAGATTTAACGATCCTACTGAGCTTAATGTTACATTCAATAGATTTGAGCCCCTTTTATAGAAAGGGCTCTATGGTGGACTCTTTTATTCCACTAGCCTAGGTTTCGCTGGATCGCAGTTTGGCTTTTCTGTGTCTGTCGATTCAGCGAGTTTCGTTAAATAATAACATTCTTCACGCCACATATGATCTGCCATTAATGGCGAGAACGTTCCGAGAGCCTGCGCACTGAGATCAAGCTCCTCCACTTCAAGCAGAAAGTGCTGAAATAATTTAATTTCCAATGTAACGTCCTGATTCATTTTTTCCAATGCTGGGAATGTTGACAGATTGGTTCGTAAATATCCAGCCATTTCAACAGCTTTTAAATAAAAATCATTAAAATGTTTTTTATATTGGTCACTTTTCTCCTTTAATCTTTTTTCAACATCATCCATATTGGATGAAATTGCACTTGCATGCCCCGCTGCATCTAAAAGCCAAAGCAAATGATGATGAAGTTCATGGAAAACAGGCGGCATTTGATTTGAATTGAAGTATTTCAACAACCTTAAATATTCTTCTAATTCGTTCACCATATGATTAATGAATGAAGGTGAAAGATGTATTTTTATTTTACCAACCAGATGTTCTTTAAGTAGGTATAGCTTAAACTCCCGAAACCTTAATGCCTCTTTTTCAGCCATGGCCGTTAGTTGCGAAATCTCTTCTGAATTGGCTTTACCAAGGAGATTATCAAAAATTCGAATGAATTCTGAGGCAATTTCAATGTTTTCCACTTCAACCGGAGCTAAAGACTCATGGATGAACCTGCCATGGTCTCCTAAGATTTGCAGCCAAAACCGATGCTCGAATCTCGCCGTTTGTTCCAATAACTCGTTCATTCGCTCTCCCCCATAATTCAAAGTATCGAAACTCACTTATAATTTGTATTCCAAAGCCTGCAAACTTATTAATATGAATTGTATGGTGGCGTTACAAAGCTTAAACTTGATCCTTTACCCGCAGGAATGTTTACACCCCAAGAAATTAAAGTGTTATTTGAAGAGATTCTTCATTCACCTGATTATTACGTTTTAATCCGATATGCTCCGCAGTGAGTCAAACGTGTGCATACCCTCCACAAAAACGGACATTTTAGCACTTGTTTAACTCCCTGGCAGTTATCTGCAAATACAAACAAACATCATATTTGTATTGAATTAACGGTTCTGGTTGTGGTAAAGTTTGTAAAATTCTGATCGTTTGGAGGAAGGTAGATTTGTCAAAGGAAATAAAGAGATACATTGACTGTCCAATGGTGAAAATTCCAGGCGGAGAAATAGAATTAAGGGACGATAGAATTAAAAGCAAATGGAAAGCTGAAATAAGACCATTCCTTCTTGCCCGTTATCCTGTTACTACGGATTTCTACTATGCTATTACAAATAAAACGCCTAATTCTTTTGTTCGAAATCTAAAACCTGTTGTGAATATTTCTTGGAATGATGCAATTTCTTTTTGTAATCTGCTTTCACAGAAAGCCGGACTGGCAGAGTGTTATTCTAAAAATGGTGAAAACATAGTTTGTAATTGGGAATCAAGCGGTTTCCGACTTCCATCAGAAGCAGAGTGGCAATACGCATGTAAAGCTGGGACTGCTGGTTACAGATATGGTGAGCTGAATAAGATTGCCTGGTTTAACGAAAATTCAGGGGGCATAATCCATGACGTAGGAACAAAGGAATCGAATCCATGGGGGCTGCATGACATGTTAGGGAATGTTTGGGAATGGTGCTGGGATTTATATGATGAACAAGTGTACGGCACCTACCGTATTTTTCGAGGTGGTAGCTGGGCTGAGGATGCCAGGGGTTGTGGAGCTTCATGTCGTCGGCGCAGCCATCCTACATTTCGCATAGACGACCTAGGATTCCGTCTTGCCCGGTCTTTTTAATTGGCTCTTTTCGTAAAGATTTTGTTTTTAGAACGAAACGATTTAACGTTGATTGGAGCGCAAGTGCGAGCCTCTGCGGGAGCACCGCCCGCCTCGCGGAAAGCGAGCATCTGGAGGGGAAATCAACCACACCGCATTACTTGGTATATAGGAACAC
>NZ_JBHVQU010000329.1:0-3371 GCF_042886655.1 Peribacillus sp. NPDC058002
GAGCTAGAGGACGCAAGAAAGCTAGAATCCGCCATTTCGGGAGAAAACGACTCAATCCCCACACACCAAACCATCACAGCTGTAAAAAACGGTGGTTTGGTTCTAGGAGCATATTGCGAGGAGAAGCTTATTGGATTTCAGTATAGCTTTCCGGGATTCAATGGGCAAACAGCCTATCTTCGTTCACATATTCTAGGAATAGATGAGCAATTTCGCAACAAAGGAATAGGGGAGAAGTTAAAGTTAGCCCAACGTGAGGAAGCGTTAAAGCTCGGCTTTTCCCTTATTACCTGGACTTACGATCCTTTGGAAAGTATTAATGGGTATTTGAATATAGCCAAGCTTGGTGGGGTCTGTTCCACATATATCGCAAACTGCTATGGTGAAATGGAAGATCTTTTAAACAGCGGAATTCCATCTGACCGCTTTCTTGTCGAATGGCATATTGGTAAAAAGGAGACAACGGATTCTAGTGGACGGGGAATTCCGCTGGACTTTGCGATAGAAAACTCGCTTATTCAATGGGAGACCAATGAAAAGGGATTGCCTGTTCCATCCTTCACTCTTCCGCTGCCTGAACAAAATGGGGATACTGCTTTTGTGGCCATTCCAAAGGACTTCAGGACAATAAGGGTCACAAATAGTCAAGCAGCCACTGAATGGCGGATGAAAACCAGGGACACATTTACCGATTTATTTCAGCAAGGATGGGAGGTAACAGATTTTATAAAGAATTCCATGACGGAAATTCCCGTTCAGTTTTATGTGCTGACAAGGAAATAAGCAGGTGAATTTTAATAACGTAACTTCAGGCTGCTGTCAGCCTATTTAATAAAAAATTGGTAAGACTGTGTCTTTTAACAGTTTTATCACAAAAGGAGAATTTCCAAGTGAAAATTAAACAAGTTATTCTAAGGCATCTGAAACTAGACTTGCTTGAACCTTTTACAACTAGCTTTGGGACGGAATACAATAGGGATTTCATCCTTGTAGAAGTAAAAAGCGATGATGGCATTTCCGGTTGGGCAGAATCGGTTGCGATGCTCGACCCTCTGTATAATGAAGAAACCCTAAAAACAAACTGGCATATACTCGAGGATTATCTAATTCCAATTATCCTTAAAAATGAAATCAAGCATCCGGATGAACTCTCTGAAAAATATTTCTCCCATATACGCGGTAATTATATGGCAAAAGCAGCTATAGAGGGTGCTGTTTGGGATCTGTATGCGAAAAAGCAAGGTGCTTCCCTCTCACGTGTGTTAGGTGGAACAAAAAAGAAAATTGAAGTGGGGGTAAGCATCGGAATAAAGGACTCGATCGATTCGACCCTGGATATGATTGAAGCACGTCTCGGTGAAGGCTATAAACGCTTTAAACTAAAAATCAAACCGGGCTGGGATGTTGAATTAATAGACAAGGTCCGAAAGGTATATCCGGAAATCCCGCTCATGGCAGATGCAAATTCAGCTTATACCTTACAAGATATAGACCGGCTATCCGCCTTGGATGACTATAAATTAATGATGATTGAACAGCCGCTTGCCTATAACGATATCATTGACCATGCAGATTTACAGTCAAGGTTAAAAACACCTATTTGCCTGGACGAAAGCATTCACTCCTTAGAGGATGCAAGGAAAGCTATTAAATTGGGCAGCTGTAAAATCATTAATATTAAGATTGGCCGTGTCGGAGGTTTGACTGAATCCAAGAAAATCCATGATTTATGTCTTGAACATGAAATTCCGCTATGGTGTGGGGGTATGCTGGAATCAGGCATTGGAAGAGCGCATAATATTGCCATCACTTCACTGCCAAACTTTACTCTTCCGGGAGATACCGCAGCTTCCTCCCTCTACTGGGCGGAAGATATCATTGATCCAGAAGTTACAGTGGAAAAAGGAATAATCAAAGTTCCGGAATTGCCAGGAATCGGCTATGAACCAAGCAGTGAAAAAATCAATAAGTATACTATACACAGTCAAACATATCATTTAAGTTAGAAAAATGTGCTGACATGCAAGAATCCAGCACATGCAGAATGGGTGATGCCCCCGCAACTTCAGCGACAAATCATCAAGGTCAAATACATGGTGTTCAAGTTTTGTATGCAGCGGATAATATCTCACACTGCTTTGGCCATTAGACTGGTAGATCATATTGTCTGCAGTTTAATTGAAGTATTGAACGAATAAATGTTGACGTATTCATAAAAATCGTTGCATCAAACTCTCTTATAAATAAAGAAAAAGGAAGGATTTTCACCTTCCTTTTTTTCCTTGGGAAAAAATCGTCCAATGGGACCATTGGAGTTGGCCGATATGGTTGGGTGGGATAGTCGACGCTTTTAAACAGTTTTCTAAATGAATTACCTGACCGGAACCAGGAAGTTTAGTTCAATAAAGTAAAAAGGTTATTGACAAAAAAAAATATAAGCATTATTATTATCTCATATTCAAGATAATTTAATTCGAGATATTTGAGGGGGTGAAGTAAATGGAGAGGAAATGCAATAATTTGCACTTTCTGATATTAATGCAAACATCCAAAGCAATTCATGATCGAATAAAGGAAGAAATGGCAAAAAACAAGCTTGGTATTACGGAATTTTCTGTTTTAGAGGTACATTATCAAAAAGGGAAACAAACAATTCAACAAATTGGAAATTGCATACTGATTTCAAGTGGTTCGATGACCTATGTTATAGATAAGCTAGAACAAAGAGGTGTATTAAACAGAAATGCCTGTCCAGATGACCGCCGTATGATACATGTAAGATTAACTGATGATGGAAATGAACTGATGAATGAGATCATGCCGAAATATCATGAGTTAGTTGATGATATGTTTGATTCATTAAATTCTGGTGAAGCAGAGACATTTGTGAACCTTTTGAAAAAAGTAAGGAATAAAGTTTAAAGTGTTTTTCTTGAAATGATATCTCGAATTCGAGATAAAAATAATAGGGGGATTTTACTATGATAAATATAGGTTTATTAATAATTCGTTTGGTAATTGGTTTATTGTTCATTGGGCACGGTGCTCAAAAGTTGTTTGGTTGGTTCGGTGGCTATGGATTGAAAGGAACAGGTGGATGGTTTGAATCCATTGGCATGAAATCAGGAGTAACCATGGCTCTTTTCGCAGGGTTAGCAGAACTTATTGGGGGACTTTTGTTTGCTTTAGGTCTATTAACGCCACTTGCAGGAATTATGATTGCGGGAACTATGATAATGGCTATCGTAAAAGTGCATGCTCCAAATGGATTATGGGCAACAGCTAATGGATATGAATACAATTTAACGTTGCTTGGAGTTGCTATCGGTATAGCATTGATCGGCCCGGGTCAATATGCTTTAGATTCATTC